>NZ_DLJI01000064.1:63919-88207 GCF_002484185.1 Empedobacter sp. UBA7620
TATTTTTAAAGCTTTAGAAGAGCGTTATACTGTTCCCGAAATTTGTGGAATGTTTCAGAAAGAAGTAGCCGAACGTATCGCTTCTAAAAAAGGTACAAAAGATTATGGTATACTTTCTGTATTAGCGCAAGCTTATTATCATTGCGAGTATTTGTTCACCGTTCCAGAACACGTTTTTACACCACCACCAAAAGTGAAATCGGGCGTTATTATTATGAAACGCTACCGAACAGAAATAGAAGGAGTCGAACAAAAACGATTTTTTCAAGTGGTAAAAGCTGGTTTTGGACAAAGAAGAAAAACGCTTCGTAATTCGTTGAAAGCTTTGGGGATTCCTGAGGATTTAAATGATCACGAGTTTTTGAATATGCGCGCAGAACAATTATCTGTCGAAGATTTTATTGAGTTAACGAAAAGAATGAAATAGATTATGGAGGTAAAAATTACAAAAGATTTTATTGAACATTTAAACGAAAGTATTAATCAGCAAAATGCAAAAGCAGTTAAGGAGATGTTGCAAGATTTGCACCCTGCTGATATTGCTGAATTGTTTGATGAGCTTTCGACCAAAGAACAGTCTTTTGTAATTGATTTACTCGATAATGAAATTTCTGCTGATATCCTTCTTGAATTAGAAGAAGATGATCGACGCAAATTCCTGAAAACGCTTACTGCAAAAGAAATTGCCGAAGATGTCATCAATGAGATGGATACCGATGATGCAGTTGACGTTATCAATGAACTTTCTGATGAAAAGAAAGATGAGGTAATTGCACAATTAGAAGACCAAGAACATGCCCGTGAAATTGTAGATCTTTTGCGCTATGACGAAGATACGGCTGGAGGTTTGATGGGAAAAGAGTTGATAAAAGTTAACAAAGATTGGTCGGTAATCACAGCGGTAAAACAAATGCGAAAACAAGCTGAGGATTTAGAAGAAGTTTTCTCGATTTATGTAGTTGATGAAGATGAAAAATTACTTGGAACATTGAGTTTAAAGCGTTTGTTGACAACTTCTGCGAACACTAAAGTGGCAGATGTTTACAATGAAAAGATCCAATATGTAAAGACCTATACAAAAGATATGGAGGTTGCGAAAGTAATCGAAAAATATGATTTGTACGAAGTGCCTGTAGTGGACGAGTTAACGCGTTTGGTAGGTGTAATTACGGTGGATGATGTGATTGATGTGATTCGTGAAGAAGCTGAAGAAAATTATCAATTAGCAGCCGGGATTACTCAAAATGTCGACTCTGATGATAATATATTGAAATTAACTCGCGCTCGTTTACCTTGGCTTTTATTGGCTTTGGTAGGTAGTTTTGTAGCAGTTAATGTGTCGCAAAGTTTTAGCGATGCGATGAATTTGTATCCGCAATTATTCTTTTTTACGCCGCTTGTTGCTGCCATGGCAGGAAATGTTGGTGTGCAATCTTCTGCGATTATTGTGCAAGGTTTGGCGAATAGTAATATTTCGGGTTCTATTTGGAAAAGATTAGGAAAAGAAATGTTATTAGCTTTATTGAATAGTACATTATTAGCTTTTGTACTTTTATTGGCGACACATTTCTTGATGAGCACAAGCTACGAAATTTCTTCAACCATTGTTTTAGCTTTAGTTATTGTGATGATTTTAGCAAGTTTGATTGGGACATTTATTCCAATTATGTTGCATAAATATGGTGTTGATCCTGCTATTGCAACGGGACCATTTATCACAACAAGTAATGATATCTTTGGTTTGTTGATTTACTTTTCGATTGCGAAAATGATTTTAGGATTTTAAAAACCTTAAAAATCAATAAGTTGAAAATTATAGGAATAACGACTCAAACGTCTAATAATGATAGTCAAGCGATTGATGATTTAGGAAAATTGTGGCATCAATTTTTCGATGAGAATATAATTGCTAAAATTCCAAATGCAATTAGTTCTAATATTTATTCTGTTTACACAGATTATGAAAGTGATTTTACAGGAAAGTATATGACAATTATTGGTTTAGAAGTTTCTTCTTTAGATGAAATTCCAGAAGGGATGGTTGGTCGTGAATTCGAGCCACAAACATTCAAAAAATATATTGCCAAAGGAGAATTACATGAAGCAGTTGGAAAAACTTGGACAGAAATTTGGAATGATGATGCAAATCTAAATCGCACGTATAAATATGATTACGAATTGTACACCGAAAAAGCTCGAAATCCTGCTGATGCCGAAATTGAGATTTATATTGGTGTGAAAGAATAACAATTAGTACTGAGATGCTAGAATTTAGATATTAGAAAATAATATTAAAAAATGAGCTGAAAGATTTACTTTTAGCTCATTTTTTATTTTGGATATTTTGTAGGATTTCTGTGCGTGTTAAAAATTGCGTAAATAAAAACTGTTTTTTCTTCTTCATTAGTTTCAAATAAAACCAAATAAGGAAAAGATTTAAAAGGTTTTGCACGCAAATTTCTATATTTTACTTGATAAAAAGGATTTATTTCCAAAGCTTCCAAAACTTTTGTCAATTCAGTTAAATATGATTTTGCAGCAGATGTAGAAAAGTTTGAATAATAAGAAATAGCTTGTTCAATATCTTGGGGCAGCTTCGGAAGAAATTCTAATCTTATAAATCATATTTACCATGCAATTCTTTCAATACATCTTTTGCATTCAAGAAATTTTCTTTTGGTTCGTTAAGTCGATTATCCAAAATTTCCTTTTGTTCGTCACTTAACTTAAATTCAGTTTCTTGATTGTGTTTATAAGTCAAAAAATCAATATAACGCTCAACTTCTTCCAAAAGTGATTCAGGAAGTTGTTTCAATTTAGAATTCACTTGTTCAATAGTCGTTGCATTCATAATTATTAATTTTACAAAACAGTTGTCGTTCTAACAAAGTCACAAAAAGTATACCTTATTATATAATCAAGATTTTGTGTAATATTTCTGATTATTTTTTCAATAAAATCTTAAACTCAGTTCCGATTTCTTTGGATGATTTGGCAACAAATATTTTTCCTTTGTGGTAATCTTCGATAATTCGTTTGGCTAATGATAATCCCAATCCCCAACCGCGTTTTTTGGTTGTAAAACCAGGTTGAAAAATCTTTTTTTGTAATTTGGTCGGAATTCCAGAACCTGTATCAGCAATAGAAATTTCGACAAATTTACCCTTCGTTTTTATATCGATATCCAAAACGCCCTTATTTTGCATGGCGTCAGCTGCATTTTTCATCAAATTTTCGATAACCCAACTATATAAAGAAGAATTAAGATTAATATTAAATTCTTCTACATCTGTAACAAAATTTACTTCAATTCCTTTAGAAATGCGTTGGGAAATATAATCCACTGTTTGTTTGGAAGTTGAAATAATATCAGTTTGTTTGAGTTCAGAAGTTGAACCAATTTTCGAGAAACGTTCGGCAATATGTTTCAATCGGTCCACATCTTTTTCAATTTCTATGACAGAAGTTTGATCGATTTCTTCCAATTTCAATAATTCGACCCAACCCATTAAAGAAGAAAGTGGAGTTCCAATTTGATGCGCTGTTTCTTTTGCCATTCCGGCCCATAAATAACTTTTTTCGGTGTCACGAATTGTTTTGAAATACCAATACGAAAATCCAAAAAACAATAAAATCAATAAAATAATGATGAGTGGATAATATTGTAATTGATTGAGAAGTTTTGAATTTTTGAAATAAACATAATTTTTAGTTCCGATTAATTCAACATCGATTGTTTGTTCGGACGATTTCATTTTGTTGACATATTTTTTTAATTGAACCGAATCTTTTACGATCGATTCATCAATATTTTTGGTGTCTACAATAATGCCTTTTTCGTCTACAAGTGCAACAGGAATTGATTTGTTGTCTTCAATTAATTTGAATAGAAAATCTTGCGTTTTCGGATCTAAAAATTCGGATGAGCTTATCAACTCTAACGATCGCGCATAATTCTCTACACGTTTGTGTTCTTCACGCTTTAGCTCTTGTACAATTTTGTTACTCGACCATATTGTAATAGCGAAAATCACAAATATTATAAAGAAGCCAATCCAACGTTTGTTTATTTTTTTTGTTAGAAAATTTATCATCTAAATGTAAAATCTTTCTTAAATTTATATCAAATGTAATGATTATTTGATTATAATATATTTTTATGGCGAGATAAGATAAATATGATGAAAGTAATTTTTTTTAAAGCCTTAAATAGTTTATTTTTGTAGCTAAATCTCATAGAGAGTAAAATTTATGGATCGTTTTTCGTTTTTAAATGCCGCTCATTTAGAGTTTATAGGCGACTTATATGATCAATACGTCCAATATCCGGATAGTATTGAACCAAGTTGGAAAGCTTTTTTCCAAGGGTATGACTTTGCGAATGCAACATATGATGGAGAGCCATTATTTGCACCAGCAACACAAACAGCTCCTAACAGAGCTAGTCAAACAACGCAAGCAGTAGTTAATCCTGCAGTAGTATCTCAAGTTCCAGACAACGTACAGAAAGAATTTAAAGTCATCAATTTGATTGATGCTTACCGTACGCGTGGACACTTATTTACAAAGACTAACCCGGTTAGAGCGCGTAGAACTTTTGAACCTACTTTAGACATCAAAAACTTTGGTTTATCTGATGCTGATTTAGATTTGACATTCAACGCTGGTGAAATTTTAGGTATCGGTGGACCAATCACTTTACGTGAAATCATTGGACACTTAGAAAACATGTACTGCGAATCTATCGGAATCGAGTATATGTATGTAAGAGAACCTCAAAGAATTAATTGGATTCAGAATTGGTTAAACCAAAACTTGAATCAACCAAAATTATCTAAGGAGGAGAAAGAGCGTGTTTTAGAAAAGTTGAATGAAGCGACTGCTTTTGAAAACTTTATGCACACGAAATATGTTGGACAAAAACGTTTCTCGGTAGAAGGAAATGAATCTTTGATTCCTGCTTTGGATACATTGATTAATCGTTCTGCAGATCACGGCGTACAAGAGGTTATCGTAGGGATGGCTCACCGTGGACGTTTGAATGTTTTGGCTAACATTTTTGGAAAATCATATTCTCAAATCTTTTCAGAATTCGAAGGAAAAGCTTTTGATACGGATTTAATGGCTGGTGATGTTAAATATCACATGGGATCATCTAATCAAATCAAAGCATTGAATGGAAAAGATATCCGAATCAATTTAGCACCAAATCCATCTCACTTAGAGACTGTAGATGCAGTTGTAGAAGGGATTACACGTGCAAAAGTTGAGGAAGATTATAAAGATGATTATTCTAAAATTATTCCAATCTTAATTCATGGTGATGCTGCTGTAGCTGGACAAGGAATCGTTTACGAGGTTGTTCAAATGGCAGGATTAGACGGATACAAAACAGGTGGAACAGTACACGTTGTGGTAAATAACCAAATTGGGTTTACAACAAACTATTTAGATGCGCGTACATCTACATATTGTACAGATGTTGCAAAAGTAACATTGTCTCCTGTAATGCATGTAAATTCTGATGATGTAGAAGCGGTAGTTCACGCTTTCCGTTTTGCAGCAGATTATCGTGCAGAGTTCGGTTCTGATGTATTCATCGATTTATTAGGATACCGTAAATATGGACATAACGAAGGTGATGAACCAAAATTCACTCAACCTAAATTATATAACTTAATCGCTAAACACCCAAATCCTCGTGAAATTTACAAGGATAAATTATTAAAAGAAGGTGTAATTGGTGAAGAAATCGTTAAACAAAAAGAAGCTGAATTTAAAGCTTTATTAGAAACGAATTTCGAAGCTTCTAAAGAAATTGAGCGTAATCACATTTTCCCTTTCATGCCAGAAGAGTGGGAAGGATTTGAAATTGCTGATGATGCAAAAGTTTTTGAACAAGCAAATACTGCTTACGATGAAGCAAAATTAAAAGAAATTGCAAAAGCTGTTTCTACCGTTCCAGAAGGTAAAAAATTAATCAAAAAAGTTTCTCGTTTAATTGAAGGACGAGGAAAAATGATTGAGGAAGATAAAATCGACTGGGGATTAGGAGAAGCTTTAGCTTTCGGTTCTATCTTAACAGACGGACGTAACGTGCGTGTTTCTGGTGAAGATGTAGAACGCGGAACGTTCTCTCACCGTCATGCAGTTGTAAAAACTGAAGACACAGAAGAAGAAATTATCTTATTAAACCATATTAATGATGAGCAAGGTCAATTACGAATCTATAACTCATTATTATCTGAATATGCAGTTTTAGGTTTCGATTATGGATATGCAATGGCAAATCCGAAAGCGTTAACTATTTGGGAAGCTCAGTTTGGAGATTTCGTGAATGGAGCGCAAATTGTAATCGACCAATATATTTCTGCAGCAGAAGATAAATGGAAATTACAAAACGGTTTAGTAATGTTATTGCCTCATGGATATGAAGGACAAGGAGCAGAGCACTCTTCAGCACGTTTAGAGCGTTTCTTACAAATGTGTGCCGGTAACAATATGTTTGTTGCTAACATCACAACTCCAGCCAACTTCTTCCATGCTTTAAGAAGACAGGTCGTAACAGATTACCGTAAACCATTGGTTGTAATGTCTCCAAAATCATTATTACGTCATCCATCAGCTGTATCACCATTAGCAGACTTTGCAAATGGAGGATTCCAAGAAATCATCGAAGATGTAACTGTAGATGCGAAAAAAGTGAAAAAAGTAGTATTCTGTTCAGGGAAAATCTACTACGATTTAGACAAAAAACGCCAGGAGTTAGGAGATACAGAAACTGCAATTATTCGTTTAGAGCAACTATACCCATTGAACGAAGAAAAAGTAGATGCAATCATCTCTAAATTTGGTAATGCTAAATTGGTTTGGGCGCAAGAAGAACCAGAAAATATGGGAGCTTGGATGTACATCTTACGTAAATTAAGAAAATATCCATTCGATGTCGTTTCTCCAGCAGAAAGTGCTGCCACAGCACCAGGTTCAAGCAAACGTTGGGCTGCAATTTACGAAGAGGTAATTAATAAAGTATTCAATTAAAAAATAAAGCTAATAGATATGTTAGAAATGAAAGTCCCATCACCAGGGGAATCAATCACAGAAGTAGAGATCGCTACGTGGTTAGTAAAAGACGGTGATTACGTAGAAAAAGACCAAGCAATTGCAGAGGTTGACTCAGATAAAGCGACATTAGAATTGCCAGCAGAAGAAAGTGGAATTATTACTTTAAAAGCTGAAGAAGGTGATGTTGTAGAAGTAGGACAAGTTGTTTGTCTTATTGATACGGATGCTCCAAGACCAGAAGGAGGTAGCGCACCAGCTGCGGAAGCTCCTAAGGCTGAAGTTAAAGAAGAAGTAAAAGCTGTTCCAGCTCCGGTTGCTACTCCAGCACCTGCTACTCCAGCCGCAACTTATGCTACGGGAACTCCATCTCCAGCTGCTAAAAAAGTTTTAGATGAGAAAGGCATTGATGCTTCTCAAGTAAAAGGATCAGGACGTGACGGACGCATCACTCAAGATGACGCTGTACGTTTTACTCCGGCTATGGGAACTTCTACTCAAGGAACTCGTGCTCAATCAGAGAAAAAATTATCATCATTACGTCGTAAAATTGCACAACGTTTAGTTTCTGTTAAAAATGAAACTGCAATGTTAACGACATTCAACGAAGTTGATATGTCTGCAATCTTTGCTTTACGTAACCAATACAAAGACGAATTCAAAGCTAAACATGGTGTTGGTTTAGGATTTATGTCTTTCTTTACAAAAGCAGTTACTCGTGCATTAGAATTATATCCGGATGTAAACTCTATGATTGATGGTGACTACCAAGTAAAATTTGATTTTGCTGATGTTTCTGTTGCTGTATCAGGACCAAAAGGTTTAATGGTACCAGTAGTACGTAATGCAGAAAATTTAACGTTCCGTGGTGTAGAGCAATCTATCAAAGATTTAGCAATCAAAGTACGTGACGGAAAAATTTCTGTTGATGAAATGACAGGAGGTACATTTACAATCACTAACGGTGGTGTATTTGGATCTATGATGTCTACACCAATCATCAACCCACCTCAATCAGGTATCTTAGGAATGCACAATATTGTTGAGCGTCCAGTTGTTAAAAACGGACAAATCGTTATCGCTCCAATGATGTATGTTGCTTTATCTTATGACCACCGTATCATCGACGGACGCGAATCTGTAGGATTCTTAGTTGCAGTTAAAGAAGCGGTAGAAGATCCATTAAATGTATTAATGGGAGGTGACGCTAAAAGAGCTTTAGAATTGTAATACATAAAAACATTCTAACAATCCATAAATTGAAAGCCGTTCGTAAGAACGGCTTTTTTGGTTTATGTAATTAATTTATAATATTATTTTTTTGTGTTTTTGTAATTGATTTAATGAAATTCTGTTTTTTTAACAATATGATTTTTAATAGATAATTTATTTATTATAAGCATTTTATATTTTCCTTTTTAAGGAAATTAATTCTTTAAATTATTACTGATTAATACATGTTGAAATATAATATAATTTTAAAGTAATGAATTAACACAATAAAATTATGAAGAAAATTTACTTTAGTGTATTAACGTTGTTAATACTTTTACAATCAAACGCTCAGGTGTATGATGTAGGTACTTGGGCTCAAGTTACAGATATTTCTAATGACGGTGTAGCTGTAGGAAATGCCGCAGGTGTCATACATTTTAAATGGACAAAAGAAGAAGGTCCTATAGTAATTGGAGAAATTGGAGGTAATAATGATTATATAGCAGGTAATACAACCATTTCTGCTGATGGAAAATTAGTATCAGGAACAATGACAAATCCGGCTACAGGAATCGATGAAATGGCTTTATATGATATAACTACGCAAACATGGGAGTACTTAGGAGCGAGTGCAAATGGTAGCGATACTTCTTCATGGGGAATGTCAAGCGATGGTAAAACGATCGTTGGATTAGGATGGAAATCTGCTTCTCAAGCTATAGGAGTTATTTGGAATAGAGCAAATGGAATGAAAGATTTGGGCTCTACAGTTGCAGGTAAAAGTTCAAGACCAAATTCTGTAAATGGAGATGGAACTGTTGTTGTAGGATGGCAAGATTCTGAAAATGGTTTCCGTAAAGGAGTTTATTGGAAAAATGGTGTACAAACATTTATTAAAGATAAACAAGGTAATCTTGTAGGAGAGGCGCTAGCAGTTTCTGCTGATGGAAATATTATTGTTGGTTTCAACGAACCTGAAGCATATATTTACAATGCAACAACTAATACTTATACAGAAATAGTTCATTCAGATCCAGATTATAACACGTCAATAGTAGCTGTTTCTGATGATGGAAATACAGCGGTGGGTTATTGGAAGCCTTGGTATGCTACAAATACAGAAGGAGAAGGTTTTATTTGGTTTAAAGATAAAGGAGTTGTTAAAATTGATGATTATGTAAAAGAGGTTGGATATGATAGCAAAAGTTTTACTTTTGTGTTGCCTACAGGTATTTCTCCGAATGGAAAATATATAGGAGGTATAGGAATCAATTGGGATGAAATGGATCTTAAAGGTTTTGTAATAGAATTGAAAGGAGCTTTATCTACAAATGAAAATGTTTTGGATAAAATTATTACAACAATTTCTCCAAATCCTGTTATGAATGAAATGACAATTCATACAAAAGCTATCATAAATTCTGCTGAAGTTTATAATTTAGCAGGTCAAAAAGTTTGGAATTCAGATAATATTATGAATAATAAAATTGATTTAAGTTTCTTAAATAAAGGAGTTTATATCGTAAAGATAAAAACTGATTCAACAAATGAATCAATTAAGTTTATTAAAAACTAATTCAGATAATTATAAAAAAAGTCACTCATTGAGTGACTTTTTTACTCAATTTTATAATCCATAGGAACCATGTTTGCTATTTTTTCCCAGCTCCAATATCCTTCAACAACCAAATTAGCAGGATGATAATACGTTCCATTTTCTTCAATTTTTAATAAATCGCTTTTTATAGCGAAAATAGAAAGTTGGTTCGAAATATATTTTGCTCCATTCTGTTTTGCATAGTCCAAATCCTCTTTTTCATTTTTATACTCTACAGAATACAAACCTTTAAAATTAAGATACTGATCATTATTATCAACGATTTTCAAACTATCAGATGGTACTTTTTGATTAACTAAGTAAGTAATAATTTTTGGAGGAACTTTACCTTCAATTCTACCTCCTAACAAAGTTTCTTCTTTAAACTTTATGTATTCAGGATTATCCTTGCGAATCAATCGCTTTACATCATATCCTTCTTCCTCAATTTTATTATCATAAACCGCTTTCATAAAATGAATCACACTTCCTAAATAAGATTTACGACGATTTTCTTGCCATTTTTTTTCTTTAGAAGCTGATGATTTTAGCTCAGTAAAAAGTGCTGTTCCAAGAGTTAAGACATAATTTGACTTGAAATTAATATTAAAATCAACCAAATCATATTCTATTTTATAACCTAAGTAATTGTTTGTAATGATTAAAGGATTTCGGGAAGTAGCAGATAATTGTCGTGTATTTTTATCATATTTAAACCTTAAATCTTTCGAATTTTCGATTTTACATTTTTTAGCAGCTTCATTACTTCCCAAAAACAATCTCAGAAAAGTCTGATAATAATACAACCAATCTTCTTTAGATATTGCTTGAACAACTGTTTCTTGTAATGCAACCACTTCAGGCTCTAAAACTACTTTATAAAAATTGGTTTGATTTGTATTGACATTCAAAATATAATTCTCAAACAAACTTGCTCGAATTATTAAATTATATTGTCCATTAGGAAGATTTAGTTCAAATTCACCTTTTTCGTTCGTTTTTGATTTAATCGTAGAATTATCGACATAGATTTCAGCATTAATAATTGGAAGCGATTTTTCATCAATCACTTTTCCTTTTATCATATTCTGTGCGAATAGATTACTACTAATCAATAGAAAACCTAAAATAAAAAATTGTTTAAAATTCATTGACTAAATTTTAAAACAAGATAATAAAAAAACCGCTATAAAGCGGTTTTGAATTTATTTGAAGAAATATGTAATTCCTAATGTTAAAAATGATGAACGATTTGTTCCATTATCCCAACGTTTATAGTCGTAAGTGTCTATTAATCCATATTGATATCTTAAATTAATTTCGTATTTTCTATCAATAGAATATCCACCACCAATATTAAATGCTAAATCAAACGATTTTGGAACATTATTAGTTCTTTCTGGCTCATCTTCATCAAATTTTTCTGATACTTTGAAACCTAATTGAGGACCACCTTCTACAAAGAAATCTTTTCCTTGATCATCAAAATAGTATTTATACATAATTGGAATATTGATGTAATTTAAGAACGCTTTGTATTTCTCTCCGCCTTCTTTGTATAACGAATATTCACCTTGAGTAGTATATAAAACTTCGGCTTGCAAATAATGGTTTTCGTTTCGAGTAGTTAATTGATATTTTGCAACTCCCCCAGCTAAAAATCCAACTCTCTCTTTAGAAACTCCATGAACAATAGTTGTGTTACTAAGTCCAACACCACCTTTAACTCCAAATTCGATTTGAGCAAAAGAAAAAGTAGATAAACTTAAAAGAAATAAACTTAATAGATTGGTTTTTAAATTTTTCATAAGTTATTGTATAATTTTAACAAAATTAAAGCTTTTTTTAATACAAACTTCATTTCATAAAAAAAGCTCTTCAAATGAAGAGCTTATTATATTATTTTCGAAAATTTATTTCTTTGGTTGAGGAGGAAATTTAGCTAGAATTTCTTCAATAGCTTTCGGGATTCTTTCTGCTTTAGCACTGATATTACTCAAATTAAGATCAGAACCAACACCTTGCCAAACCAATATATTACGTTTATCATCAATAATGTCTATTACAATTGTTCCCGCTTGATAAGAAGAAACGCTATTTCCGCCGTAATATCCGCCATAGTAACCATAAGGACCGTAACCCCAATTGTTATTATTTACAGAAACTTGTTCTTTAGAACTTGTCAATAAATTAATGACTAAGTCTGCATCAGAACTTACTTTTGTAAATCCTTTTGTAGCCATTTGTGCGTCAATTGCTTTAATTAATCGATTCTTGTCCAAATCGTTAACCTTTAACTTATCTAATCCTTTTTGGTGAAAAGTATAAGTTTTATATGAAGCAAAATTTGTTGATCTGTCGTAATCTGTACTTACTTGAACTGTTCCACAGCTTGTTACAAATAATGACAACAAAATTATAAAAGTAAAGTGTATAATTTTCATGACCTTGATTTTTTATTTAAAACTACAATTATTATTCCTAAATGTAAAGGTAAATCAAAAAAAAGAAGCTCAAAATACTTGAACTTCTTTTTAACTAATATTTACAATTTTATTTTGCTAATTCTAACTCTTGAATTTTTACTTCAACAATTCCATTGTGATTGATTCTAACCAAATCTACAATTTGCGTTTCGTTGACTAATTCTGGATTAAAATCTGTCTGAACTTTCACATAATTCTCTGTAAAACCAAACATTTTTCCGTCTTTATTATCATGTTCCCACAAAACTTTCTGAGTCGAATTTAATTGCGATTGATAAAAAGCTTGACGTTTTTTCTCCGATAAAATACGTAACATTTTATTACGACGTTTACGTTCTCCTTGATCAACAATACCTTCAAATTCGATTGCTTCTGTATTATCTCTTTCAGAATAAGTAAATACATGTAAATAGCTAATTGGTAATTCGTTCAAGAAATTATATGTTTCCATAAATAATTCTTCTGTTTCTCCAGGGAAACCAACAATTACATCTACACCAATACACGCATTTGGCATCACTTCGCGAATTTTTGTTACACGATCTAAATAAAGATTAGATAAGTAACGACGTTTCATTTTTTTCAAAATCTCATCGCTACCAGATTGTAATGGAATATGGAAATGCGGAACAAATCGATTACTTTTTGAAACAAAATCGATCGTTTCATTTTTCAATAAATTTGGCTCAATCGAAGAAATTCTGATTCGTTCTATCGCATCAACTTGATCTAATTCTTGCACCAATTCCAAGAAAGTATGTTCGTGTTTTTTATTCCCGAATTCACCTTTCCCGTAATCGCCAATATTTACACCCGTTAATACAATTTCTTTGATTCCTTTGTGCGCAATTTCATTCGCATTTTTGATGACATTTTCAACTGTATCCGAACGCGAAATCCCACGAGCCAAAGGAATTGTACAATACGTACATTTGTAATCGCAACCATCTTGAACTTTCAAAAAAGCACGCGTACGATCACCAATTGAATAAGAACCAACGTAAAAATCGGCTTCTTCAATCTCACAAGAATGTACAATTGTTTCTTCTTTTTTATTGATATCGTCTAAATATTCAGCAATATTAAATTTTTCTGCAGCTCCTAAAACCAAATCAACACCTTCCATTTCCGCAATTTCTTGCGGTTTCAACTGCGCATAACAACCTACAACGACAACAAAACCTTCTGGATTTGCTTTCATTGCATTTTTCACAATCGTTCTGCACTCTTTGTCTGCATTTGCGGTTACCGAACATGTATTGATTACGTACACATTCGCAGAATCTGTAAACTCAACCTTCTGATATCCATTATCTTTCAAGTTTCTTGCGATCGTCGAAGTTTCAGAAAAATTAAGTTTACATCCCAATGTATGAAATGCAACTGTTTTAGTTTGATTATTCATAGCTGCAAATTTAAGAAATTATCCATAGTTTTGAAACATAAATAAATCAGCTATTCAAAATGACTAAATACTTTATCTACATTATGTTATTCGTTTCAATATTTTCGTGTTCTAAGAAAATTGAAATCGATGAAAACAAAGTATTTAAACTAAATCGTTACGATAATATTTCTTCTTTAGATCCAATTAATGCGCGAACACAAGCCAATACGTGGGCGTGTAATTTGATGTATAACAGTTTAGTGAAGATTGATAATGAATTAGAAATTCAACCCGATATTGCAAAATCTTGGACAATTTCAGAAGATGGAAAAACGTATTCTTTTACATTAAGAAACGATGTTTTTTTTCACAAACATGAAGCTTTCGGAAAAGATTCGACTCGAATTGTGACTGCTTCTGATTTTGAATATAGTTTTAACCGTTTAAAAGATCCGAAAGCTGGAGGTTCTGGAGGTTGGATTATGAATAATATCGATTCGTATAAAGCGATAAATGATACACTTTTTGAAATTAAATTGAAAGAGGCTTATCCTGCGTTTTTAGGTTTAATTTCGATGAAATATGCTTCGGTTGTTCCGAAAGAATTATTCAAAAATGGAAACGATGAATTCTTGAAACATCCAATTGGTACAGGTCCTTTTCAATTTAAGATTTGGGAAGATAACGTGAAAATGGTTTTCAGAAAAAATCCAAAGTATTTCGAATTTGATGAAAAAGGTCAACGTTTGCCATATTTAGAAGCGGTTAATTTATCATTTTTACCAGAGAAAAATTCAGAATTTTTAGAATTAATCAAAGGTAATTTGGATATGATGGCAGATTTGGATCCTTCTTATAAAGATGAAATTTTAAATCCAATCGGAGATTTGAATCCAAAATATTCAAATATTTTAACCACTCAAAAAGTTCCTTATTTAAGTACTGTTTATTTATGTTTTTACCTTGATGCACCAAATGCAGTTGATTTGAAATTGCGTCAAGCATTGAATTATGGAGTTGATAAAAACAAAATCATCAAATATATGATGAAAGGACAAGCTTTTGAAGCAGATGGAGGTTTCATTCCGAAAGGTTTACCAGGTTATTCGCCAGAAAGTGGTTACAAATATTCTCCCGAAAAAGCACGTGAATTAATCAATAGCTATAAAAAAACGAACGAAAAAATTACGCCAATCGAGCTGACAACAGTACAAGAATATGTAGATGTTTGCGAATATATTGCGGCAGAAATGGCAAAATTAGGTTTACCAATAAAAGTGAATGTTGTACCTGGACCAACGATGCGTGATGGAAAAGCAACAGGGAAATTTACGTTGTTCCGTGCAAATTGGGGAGCAGATTATCCAGATGCCGAAAACTTTTTGTCCTTATATTATTCGAAAAACTTTGCGCCAGAAGGTCCAAATTATTCACATTATAAAAATGGCGAATTTGATAAAATGTACGAACAAGCATTTTTGACCAATAATCCAGACGAACGTGCCAAACTTTATCAAAAAATGGATGCATTGATGATGCAAAACGCTCCAATTTTACCATTATTTTATGATCAAACAACGTTATTTTTGAATAAAAAAGTTAAGAATTTTTCGATGGGACCAATCAAATTATTAGATTTAACAAGAGTTTACAAAGAATAATTCTTTTGACATTTCTCAAAAAGTTTGAACATCTTTTAAAAAAATCTAAATAATATTTCATTTTATTTCACGACATTAGATAATTGTTAACTTATTTGAAATAATCAGTTTTCTCTAACGTTTGAAATCAATATTTTAAAAGAAATAATTTCAGAATTAAAGGCGTTAAACCGAGTTTTTTTAGATATATTTGACACCAAATTTTTAATCAAAATCATTTAAATTTTTACTTATGAAAGTAAGACAACTTTTCGTAGTAGGATCTATCGTTACTCTTGTTGCAATTGGAGTAATCTCTTATTTTTGGCCAGGTATCTTATGGTCTTTAATAATTATTCTTCCTTTGATTGCCTTAGGAATTGCTGATATCTCGCAAACAAAGCACGCTATCAGAAGAAACTTTCCTATTGTAGGACATGGTCGTTATTTATTAGAAAGTATTCGTCCAGAAATCATGCAATACTTTGTTGAAACGGATACTGAAGGAAAACCTATTGACCGTTTGATGCGTAGTATGGTGTATCGTCGTGCAAAAAATGTAATTGACACAGTTCCTTTTGGGACGCAATTAGATGTTTATGAACCAGGATATGAGTGGTTAAATCATTCGATGTATGCTGGAAAAATCAAACATGCTGATGATCCACGTGTAAAAGTTGGTGGAAGTGAATGTAAACAACCTTATTTAGCAAGTTTATTAAACATTTCTGCAATGTCTTTCGGTTCGTTAAGTGAAAATGCTGTATTAGCGATGAATAAAGGAGCTAAATTAGGAAATTTTGCGCACAATACAGGTGAAGGGGGAATTTCTCCATATCACTTACAGCCAGGTGGAGATTTGATTTGGCAAATTGGTACAGGATATTTTGGTTGTCGTGCTACTGATGGTGGTTTCGATCCAGATAAGTACGTTGAACGCGCTACTTTACCAAATGTAAAAATGATTGAGTTAAAAATTTCTCAAGGTGCAAAACCAGGTCACGGAGGAATTTTACCAGCAAATAAAAATACTCCAGAAATCGCTAAGATTCGTGCTGTAGAACCATATACAACTGTTGATTCTCCTCCATCTCACTCAGCTTTCTCTGATGCAGAAGGAATGTTACATTTCATCAAACAATTAAGAGAATTATCAGGTGGAAAACCAGTTGGTTTCAAATTGTGTATTGGGATTAAACGCGAGTTTATTGAGATTTGTGAAGCAATGATCAAAACTGGTATAAAACCAGATTATATCGCAATTGACGGTGGTGAAGGTGGAACTGGAGCTGCTCCTGTAGAGTTCTCTAACTCTCTAGGTATGCCTTTGTTAGATGGTTTAGCTTTCGCTGTTGATACTTTACGTGGTTATGGTCTTAAAAAAGATATTCGTGTTGTAGCTTCTGGAAAAATTATTTCTTCTTTCCACATTGCTCGTGCAATGGCTATTGGTGCGGATTTAGTTTATTCGGCTCGTGCTATGATGATGGCTGTAGGATGTATCCAAGCTTTACAATGTAATACAAATACATGTCCAGTTGGTGTTGCGACCCAAGATCGTGAATTGATGAAAGGATTAGATGTAGAAGATAAAGCAACTCGTATGTATAATTTCCACAAGAAAACAATGCATATTTTATCTGAATTAATTTCTGCAACAGGTGTTAAATCTCATAGAGATTTCAATCGTTCTCACGTAAATTTACGTATCGACAATACGCGTATTATGTCTTATGATCAATTGTACCCAATTGTAGAAGAAGGTGCATATGTAGGAATGTCTGTAGAAGATGTTTTACAAGAAATTAGAGTTCGTACATTAAGTAAAGTGAATTAATCAATTTGATATAATAATAAAAAAAGCAATCCAATTGGATTGCTTTTTTTATTTAATAATATTCCGTAAATATTGAGACGGTCGAAAACCTGTATGTTCCAAGAATGCATCCGAAAAAGTCTTTCTCGAATTAAAACCTGTTTCTTCTGCTAAAGCATCAATTGTATATTTTTTGAGATTTGGTTCATCTGCAAATCGTTTCAAAAGATGATTAATTCTTAATTCGTTGATATATTGGTTAAAATTTTTCGATCTCGAACGATTAATATAATTTGACACAATTGTTCGATTGGCGTTCAATTCTAGAACCAAGTCATTCAACGAAAATTTTGGATTTAGAAACAACTTTTGTTCTTCAAACAATTGCAAACTTTGCTCGAAATCTTCATCAATTTCAACTTCAAATTTTGTTTTTTCTACTTGATTTTCTTCCATAATATCTGCTTCAATTATTGAAATTTCATCAAGACATTTTTGTAAATAATTCTTCTTTTTTTGATGTTTTTGATTCATTTTATAAAAAACAATTCCACCAAAAATTAGAATTGCAACCAAACCAAAAAAAGAAGCTCTTTTGAAGTTTTGATTCTTTTCTTTCAATAAATTTCGTTCTGTTTTCAAGAATGTATTTTCGTATTTCTCAAGATTTGGTTTCAAAATAGTATGATCAGCCACATAAAATAAACTGTCAAAAGACAATAAATTATTTACAGATAATAATTTATCTCGATTATTTCCATACTTCTCATTATATTCAACCACTCGTTCATAGGAAAGTCGCAGTTCTTCATCAAGAATTTTATATTGTTTTGAGAATTCTACAACATTTTCAAAATATTGGATTGCTTCTTTATTTCGCTTTTGTTGATATAAAATTTCACCTAAAAATTGCTCTGAAATCACATACCATTTAATATCATTTTGCTTCCAGAAAGCTTGTTGTGCTTTTTTCAATGTATTAAATGCCGAATTATAATCTTTTTTGTAAAAATCAATAATTCCTTTATTCTTCAAAGCATATTGATAATTTGATGTATCAACCGTTTCAGACAACTCAATTTTGTTGTAATAATCGCTTTTGTTCAGATGATTTGTTTTACTATACAAATAAGACAATTTCCCAAGAATAGAAAGGTAAATACTAAACGATTTTGACTGATGTTTATATTTCTCGAAATATGGTAAAGAAGCTTCATACAATTCTATAGATTCCTTTATTTCATACAGATTTTCCTTTGTTTTTGCTATTCCAACAAGAGAAGAATAAAATGTATAATCATCTTTTATTTCTGTTGAAAGTTGTTTCGAAATCGTGAAATTTTTCAATGCATTATTGTAATTACGTTGCTCCAAAAAATAATTTCCTTTTTCGATATAAGCTTCACTCAAAACAACTTTATCATTCAATCGATAAGCTGTTGAAATCGTAGAATCAATAATTCGAAGATTTTCTTCAACCAAATCATTATTTTTTTTTCGTAAAAATTCAGCTTTATCATTTTGTGTTTTTCCAAACATATTTATTGAACTGAATATGAATAAAATAATTAAGATAAATTTAAGAAATCTATTTCCTGAAATTATAAAACGTAACATACTGTATTTGTTTAATTTGAATAACATTGTAAACAATTATCATTTGACACCAAGTTCATGAAAAACATTTAAAAATATAAATTAAAATTGTTCAAACAAAAATTTTACTTCCTCTAAATGTAAGTAAAACAATAATCAACACAATTTTATTATGAAATTTTTACAATTAATTCTCATTTTGATTAGTTCTTTTGCTTTTGCACAAGAAAAATATTCGATTACAGGAAATATTTCATCAAAAAATGAGTCAAAAACAATTCAAGCAAAAGTTATTTTACACGATGAATTTCAAAATGTTATTCAAACAATTGAAACTGAAAACTCTAAATTTAACTTTGAAAATTTAGAACAAAAAATATATTCAATTTCAGTTATTTATGATAATAAAATTCAAGATGAAGAACCTTTTTATTTGAACGAAAATAAAACATTTCACTTAAATATTGATGAAACTGTACAAATTAATGAAGTTGTAATCAATGGAAAAAAGGAAACTTTCAAAATAGAAAATGGCAATTATAATATTGATGTAGCTAATTCAAATTTTAATAAACTTGCTACAACCAAAGAATTATTTTCAAAATTACCAAGCGTCATGTTGGGAGCAGATCAAGAAACATTGACAATTATTGGAAAAGGAAATCCTTTGTTGTATTTGGACGATCAACAAGTTGATTTTTCTACCATTTCGAGTTTAGCAATTGAGGACATAAAATCGATTGAAATTATTAAAAATCCATCTGCAAAATATGAAGCAAATGGAAAATCTGTCGTAAAAATTAACCTTAAAAAAAGTAAAAAAGAAGGTTTAAAATTGACTTTACAGGAAACATTATCGTTCAAAAGAAAGTTTAATAATTATTTCAATTCAACTTTTCAAATTCGTAAAAATAAAAGCGAATTTAAACTGAACGCATCTTATAATCAACTAAATCCATGGGAAGGAAATGGATTCGATTATCGCGTAAAAGACAAAAATATTCAGTCCAATTATTTCATAAAATCGCAAACAAAACGTCCGCATTTTATTGTAAATACAAGCTTTTTTCAGGAATTAAATGAAACTGGAGATTATCTTTCATTTACTATTAATTCAAATTTCAGAAAAGATAAAGGATTGATTGATACCAAAACAGAATATTCAGAAAATAATGAAAATCAATCTATTTTAACGTTAAATGATAATGAAAATCATCGAAATTTTGTGAATACTTTGGTGAATTACAATAAAAATATTCAATCAATTGACGTAAGTATTTTAACAGGTTTGCAATACACGATTTATAATACAGGAACGACATACGATTTTTACAATAAGATAAATGAAAATGATATCGAATACAATCAATCGCGCTATCAAAAATATCGTCTTAAGGTTTTTGCTGGAAAATTTGATGTAGAGAAAAAATTTGAATCTGATCAAAAAATTGAATTTGGAGGACGCTTTACGCATGCAAAATCAGAAACAACTAATCAAACGTTTTTTCCTCAAAAATCATCAGAAAAATTTCTTTACAACTTCAAAGAACTGAATCTTGCAGCCTATTTACAATACATAAAAAACTATGAAAAATGGAATTATAAAGTTGGATTAAGAACAGAAACGACCAATTCTAAAGGTTTTGATGAAATAAAACAACTTTCGGATATTGATAAAAAATACATTGATTGGTTTCCAAATGCAGAATTTAATTACACTTTTGAGAATAAAAATGCATTGACAATTTATTATAAACGCACGATTGATAGACCGAATTACAGCACCCTTTCTTCTGGGAATTTGTATGGAAGTCCTTATATCGAATACAGCGGAAATTTTAATATTTTACCTACTTACACCGACATATTTTCTGCGAATTATTCATTAAAAAAGTGGAATATGAATGTGACGTATTATCAAAGTAAAAATCCGATGAATTATACGTTGATTTATGATGATGTGAGAAATATTTCAACATTTACAACGGTTAACTTTGAAAAAGAAAAAAATATTTCTGTTGGTTTAGATGTTCCGTTCGAATATAAATTTTGGTCAACACAAATTAGTTTAGCTATGATTTATAGTAAAATAATTGATGAAAAAGCTGTTCTTAAAAAATCTGTTCCGTATATCTATTTATACTCTAATCATAATTTCAAATTGGGAAAAGATTTTAATTTTATGCTTGATGGATATTGGTTAAGTAAACGAACAGAAGGAATTTATGATCGAAATTCTCAAGTTATCGTTAATCTTGGATTGACAAAATCATACAAAAACTTTGATTTTTCTATTCGTTTCAATGATTTATTTAAACAAATGAAATTTAGCGAAACCTTGAATTATGATAAAATTAGTTCTAAAAACCTATTTTTAGTCGACTATCAAGAACTATCAATTGGTGTTAAATATAATTTTGGTCGTTTAAATAAAACTATCTCAAAAGAGAATAAAGTAAATGAAGAGGAAGGGAGAATTAGATAATACTTTTATTTCTAAAATTCAATAAATCGTATAACTTTGCTTTCAAATTTAAAGAAATAAAATGTTTAAATTTATTCGTAAGGTTATACTTTATCTTTTTGTAGCTCATCTTGTATACATTGTTGTGTTAAAGTGGATTAATCCGCCGTTCACGATTACGCAAGTTCAGCAAGGTTTTGAACAAGGAAAATTTAAGCGCGATTATATTTCCTATGACGAAATGGGACGAAATATAAAATTGGCAGTAATTGGTTCCGAAGATCAAAAATTTCCTGTGCACAATGGATTTGATATGGATGGAATACAGGAAGCGATTGAAAAAAATAAAGAAGGTAAAAAACTTCGTGGAGGTTCTACAATTTCTCAACAAGTCGCGAAAAATGTGTTTTTGTGGCAAGGTCGTTCTTGGTTGAGAAAAGGATTGGAAGTTTATTTTACGTTTATGATCGAAAAAATTTGGGGCAAACAACGTATTTTAGAAATGTATTTGAATACTTCTGAAATGGGAATTGGCGTTTTTGGAGTTGAAGCAGCTTCTGAATATTATTTCAATAAACCTGCTAAGGATTTAACCAAAAATGAAGCGGCTCGAATTGCAGCAGCTTTGCCTTTACCGCGAAAATATAATGTGAATCCGCCTTCGCCTTTTATCAGCAGACGTGCCAGTCATATCGAGCGACAAATGCGAAATATACAAGGAAGCACTGATTTGGAAAAGGTTTTAGGAGAATAAAATAGAAAAGAGAAGTTAATAAGCTTCTCTTTTCTATTTTATTACTCTCTCCAGTTAATTTTAACCGCAGAAATTTTATCTAATTCCAAACGAGTTTCAGGAAGTAAATTGAAATCATTTTTCATATAAAAAGCCAACGGAGAACGATAAGGCTCTCCATTCGCTTTTGTATCTTTTTCATGGTCGATTACCCAACCGTTTAGTTCTGTCGAAAATGTTTTTAATCGATTAAGAATTTTACGTCCCAAACCAATTTGATGCAATTCGCTATCCACAATTATTGCAAACCATTTTTCATAATCTCTTTCGAAAATCACGGCCCAAGCTTGCATTTGATTGTTTTCATCAACAGCAAAAAAATGTTTCGCTTCAATCAAACTATTCAAATAATTTTCGGTGTCCTGTAAACTCTCAAAAGCCAAATTAATAGGATATTCGTTGTTCCAAATTTTAAAAATATAGTCTTTATGAATTTGGTTTAACGTTGTAAATGAATAGATTTCTAATGAGTTAAGTTGAGGCATAAAATGATTTCTTATTTTGCTAAATATACTAAATTATTTAGTCAAAATTTCTTTTAAAATCAAAGGTTTGTCGGTTGTAATGTAATCCACTTTTAGATCAATCATTTCTTGCATCACTTTTGGGTCGTTAACCGTCCAAACATTCACCAATAAACCCAAATCTTTCGCTTCTTTTACCCAAGTCGGATTTTTCTGAAATACTTTATAATTATAGTCAATTCCGTTCCAATTTCTCGCTTTTACATCTTTTGGAGACAAATCGCCATTCAAATAAGAAACGTGAAATTTAGGTGCTAATTTCTTGAATTCATCACAAATATTTTGACTAAATGAAATGATTTCAACTTGTTTTTCTACTTTATGTTTTTTGATGATTTCAATTGCTTTTTTTACTGCACGATTTTCGTTTTCTTTTGATGAATGAGGTTTTAATTCGAAAATTAATTTAACTTTCTTATTCTTTTTTCCTTGTTCAAAATATTCTTCTAAAGTTGGCATGTTTTCGTTGTTAGCCAATTTCAACGTTTTTAAAAGAGAAGAATTAGTCATTTCGATTGCATGACCTTGAAAATTATCATCATGATTTACCATCAAAACATCATCAGCGCTAATTAATACGTCAAATTCAGAACCATAAGCACCAATTTCTTGTGCAGATTTTAAAGATTTGATCGAATTTTTTGCATTATTCTCGGTGTCCCAATAACCGCGATGAGCAATAATTTTTTGAGCATTTGCCATATTCGTAAGCATAAAAGTTGTTAAGGCAGTAAATATAAATTTTTTCATGATGAATTGTTTTTTCGAAGTAAAATTATTTTGTTTAAAGGATTTTGACGTTACCTAAAGATTAAGAAGTTGAATTTATAAAAGAATCTGTCGAAAAGCAGTAAATTTTGACTGGAATAAAATTGCGATTGCGCCGAATTTCACTTAATTTTGCACAAAGACAAACACAATGACGCAAGGAATTATTATTTTAGATTTTGGCTCGCAATACAATCAATTAATCGCGCGCCGAATTCGAGAATTTGGAGTTTATACAGAAATTATTCCCTACAACACTTCGATCGAAGAAATCAAAAAACACAATCCAAAAGGAATTATTTTATCAGGAGGACCTTCTTCAGTTTTTGGAGATGAAGCCGCTTTGGTAGAAAAAGAATTATTCGAAATGGGCGTTCCTGTTTTAGGAATTTGCTATGGAATGCAATTGATTTCGCATTTATTAGGTGGAGAAGTTAAGAAAGGAGAAAAAGGAGAATATGGAAAATCTGAATTAACAGTTTTAGCTCAAAACAGTTTATTCGCAGGAGTTCCAGAACAATCTACAGTTTGGATGAGTCACTTCGATGAAGTGATGACAGCGCCAATAGGATTTACAATTTCAGGAAAATCAAATATAGATATTGCGGCAATCGCAAACGAAGATAAAAAGATTTTTGCGGTACAATTTCACCCAGAAGTTACACATTCAGAATATGGTTCAACAATGTTAGAAAACTTTGTTTTCAATATTTGTCAGGCTGAAAAGAATTGGGTTTTAAAAGATTTTATCGAAACAGAAATTGCTCGTATAAAAGAAGTAGTTGGTGATAAAAAAGTGATTTTAGGACTTTCAGGAGGTGTTGATTCTTCTGTTGCAGCGGTTTTAATTCATCGTGCAATTGGCGATCAATTAACGTGTATTTTTGTTGATACTGGTTTATTGAGAAAAGATGAAGGGAAAAAAGTAATGGAAAATTAC
>NZ_DLJI01000064.1:88269-88432 GCF_002484185.1 Empedobacter sp. UBA7620
AAAGTAATGGAAAATTACGGAAAGCACTTCAACATGAACATCAAAATGGTAGATGCTTCAGAACGTTTCTTAACAAACTTGAAAGGTATCGATGAACCAGAAGCAAAACGTAAATCAATTGGTAAAGATTTCGTGGCTGTTTTTGATGAAGAATCAAATAAAT
>NZ_DLJI01000049.1:0-115208 GCF_002484185.1 Empedobacter sp. UBA7620
TCTTTTTTTGTTTCGTTTTTTGGATGAGCTTCCTCGAAGGGCATATGAATACCGATAATTAAAATAGATAAGCTATGAATAAAAAAGTGATAGAAAGTATTTTACATTCATTTTTTCCTTGATGAAAAAACGAACCAAAAAAATCAAGACCGCGATTTTCGACGTTCAATTACCATTTTACGCACTAAAAAGATTAAATGATTCGCATACGCTCACTAATCTTTTTTACGCTTGTTTCAATGGATTGAAGCTCGTCTGCAAATCGTATGTCGTCTCTAAAATTTGTTCTTGAAAACGAATTAGGTATTGAAAAAATAGTTTTGCATAACGCATAACGCATAACGCATAACGCATAACGTAAAAACAAAAATCCCTTTCCCAAAAACAAAGTTGGCGCGATGTACAGGAAAAGGAGTGGCTTTTAAAATGAATGTTGAATTAAAAAACGATGTAAAATTATGTGAATATTTTACTTCAAATTCAGTAGGCAATTGTGTGTTGCGCTATAGGAACTATTTTGTGCTATACATTATGTATACACAATCAAAAACCATGATTGACATGGTACAAAACTTCTGTCCCTATTAGTGGATATACTAGTAGGAGAAAAAAGTAGAGAAGAAAATTATTAAATAACAAAGACTCACATTTTATTCCCCAAAGACAACTTATAAGAGTGTTAATGATCTTCATAGAATGTATTAGTGTTAAATTTTATTTCATTTATTAATTATAATTTTTAAAACTGTCCAAGGGGAATTTGTGGGTTGAGAGAATTGTGTAGATGTAAGATATGAGAAGTTAGAATTGAGATTTGACTTTGAAATAGGAACTAAAAATGAAAGAAAGTGATTTTTCTAACATTTAGATAAACTCAACGAATTTAGAATTGGCATGAAATTACAGTTATTTAGTGTTAAAAAGTGTTAAAATCCTGTATCGGTGTATATCGAAAATGACACTTTTCTGTATCGGTTGTGTATCCGCGCTGTATCCATTCCGTATCCATTGTGTATCCGTTCCGTATGCTTTGTTCGAGGTTCGTGTATCGGAAGAGATTGTTAAAATGTAGTATGTATTAGGTAAAAAGTACAGATTAGATGTGAGAATTGTAATATGTACAATGTAAAAAGTATGATGTATTTGAGTTTGAGAATGAGGTTCTGAACATAATTTATGATAATAAGAAAATGATTATATGTTCATTTTTGTCTTGACACAAAAACATTTGAGATTAAGAGGAGAAGCTCCAGTGGAGCTTAGGTATAGTGCTTACAAGTCGGTCAATAATGGCTATTCGCTAAATGCTTTAAATCATTCGCATATAAAATGCGAACAGTAAATCATTTATGAGGCTCTTTACGCCGAATTGACACTCGACTTTTCAGCAAGGACGTTTTTAGAATTCGTTGTTAAAAAGCAATTTGAATATTGAAAAAGATTAGAAAAATCTGACGATTTAGAATCGAAATGCATTTCAACTCTAAATTATTGGAATAAAAAAAGTTGGAGTGTCTGAGTGGAGCGAGTTGCCAACTTTATGGAAATAATTTATTTAGTTGAATCATTGAGAGACTACTGTCGGCATCTTTTTTTGTTTCGTTTTTTTGGATGAGCAAAAAAATGAAAGTAAAGAAAAAATTTGAAATAAAAAAACAAAAACCTTTTCCCAAAAACAAAGTTGGCGCGATGTACTGGATAAAGGAGTGGCTTTTAAACCTAATGTTGAATTTAAAACTATGTAAAAACGTAAAACGTTAACCGTAGAACGTAAAACATAAATAAACCACCTTTATTATGCAACAAAAAGAATATGAATTATTGAAAAAAGGCGATCCAAAAGCCTTAGAAAAAATTTATGTACGACATAAAAGGTTACTTTTTTGGATTGGTAAACAAATAGTTTATGATGAATTTGTAGTAGAATGTTTGGTACAAGATGCGTTTCTGAAATTATGGGAATATCGTGAGAAAATTGAAAGACCTAAACATATCCTTTTCTTTTTGAAACTTGTACTGAAATACAGTTGTTATTCGCATTACTATAAACCGAAGAATAAGTTTTTTAGGACCGTGAGTTCGCTAGAAAGTTATGAGAATTATCAGAATTATTTGGCTGGATATGATCCCGCAGATAACATTCAAAACCTAATCGACCATGATAGACAACAGCAATATTATGAAGAAATTATAAAAGTATTACCCCTATTAAGTGCTGAAAGAAAACATTTGATTGAACTATGCTTGAATTATGGATTCAAATACAAAGCAATTGCCAATGCAATGGGAAGAGGAATAACTGAAACAACGAATGAAATTAAACGGGCTATAGCGGATCTCCAGAACATTTTAAGTCACCAAGAAAAGTTAGTAAATAAAAACAAAACAGTTTCTGAGACAAAGAAAAAAAATCAAATAACCGAAAAACAATCGTTGATTTTAAAGCTTCGATTCGAGAAGAAACAATCGTTTACAACCATTGCCAAGACATTAGAACTTTCTCAGAAAGAAGTGCACAATGAATTTGTAGCCGCTTATCAATTGTCTCAACAAAAAAGCTTAAACCCCTAAATATGGAAAATTCTACAATTTTTTTAACACGTAAAATACAGTTAATAGTTGATTTACCAACCCAAGAAGAACGAAAGGAAGTTTGGAGTACCCTATACAAATGGCAAAATAGATGTTTTATAGCGGCTAATTTGATTGTTTCTCATTTGTATGTGCAAGAAATGGTTAAAGATTTTTTTTATTTCTCTGAAGGAATCAAATATAAATTAGTAGACGAAAATAAAGATGAAGAAGGAATACTAGAATGTTCTCGTATGAATACCATTTATCGTGTGCTCTCAAAACGTTTTAAGGACGAAGTTCCGATGTACATATTGTCTAGTTTGATAAATATGTTATACCTGTCCTTTAAGAAGGATTGTGTCAAATATTGGAAAGGTGAACTTTCCTTAAAAACATTTAAACGCGATATAGCAATTCCTTTTAACATAGCGAGAATAAGTAAATTCTCGTATGATACAGATCAAAAAGACTTTTATTTTAAACTTTATAAAATTCCTTTTAAAACGTATCTTGGAAGAGATTATATTGATAATCATAAGTTATTGGAGCAATTTGTAAGTAACCAAATTAAAATTTGTAGATCGCAAATTAAATTAGAAAAAAATAAAATATTTTGGGAATTCGCTGTAGAAATTGAAAAAGAAAAAAATCAATTACAACCAGATATTATTGCAGAAGTTTCCTTGTCATTAGAATATCCGTTGGTTGTAAAAATAGGTAAATCTCGACTTACCATTGGTAGCAAAGAAGAATTTTTGTACAGAAGATTGGCGATACAAGCTTCTCGTAAAAGAATTTTAGAAGGAGTACCTTATTGCAAAGGAGGGAAAGGAAAAGAAAGAAAATTAAAAATAGCAAAAAAATTAAAAAATACCGAGAGTAAGTATGTTCATCATCGCCTACATGTCTACAGTAGAATGTTAATTGATTTTTGTGTTGAAAAAAAAGCAGGAACGATAGTTATTGTAGATCAAGAAGAAAAAATAGAAATAGCCAAAAAAGAAAGTTTTGTATTAAGAAACTGGAGCTATTATGAGCTCATACATAAAATAAAATACAAAGCTGATAAAGCAGGTATTGAGCTTATAACAGCTTAAACCATAATTTCGGAGGGTGATTTGTACACCCATAGGGTGAGGTTATTGCGAACACTCACTAAATGTGAAAAACATATACAAACGGGGGGATTTTTTTAGGTTTTATTGAAACACGTTAGATAGTCCCAAGATAAAGGCAGGATGAAGGCAAGATGAAGGCAACATAGTGGCAGTAGAGTGTATGTAAGGGTTATTCGGTTCAGTTAGAATAGTAAAATGTAAAAAGTATTATGTACAAATTAGAATTTAAAATTGATGCTCGAGTTTTTTTATTCTACAATTATGAAGTTTTATGATTAACTAATGAAGCGAAAACAATAGTTTTATTCTAAATTTGTACAACAAAAACAACTATAGAAAATGGCTGAAAAGATATGGTTATCATCTCCTCATATGGGAGGAAATGAATTAAAATACATTCACGAAGCATTCGATGCAAACTGGGTGGCTCCTTTAGGACCAAATGTTAATGGTTTTGAAGCAGATTTAGAAAAATTCTTAAATGCAAATGTAAAAGTTGCAGCATTATCTGCTGGTACAGCAGCAATTCATTTAGCTTTGATTGAAAGTGGAGTTGGCTACGGAGATGAGGTTCTTTGCCAATCAATGACATTCTCAGCAACTGCAAATCCAATCGCTTACCAAGGCGCAACACCTGTATTTGTAGATTCAGAAAAAGATACATGGAATCTTTGTCCAATAGCATTAGAAGAGGCGATTAAAGATCGTATAGCAAAAGGAAAAACACCAAAAGCGATTTTAGCGGTTCATTTGTACGGAATGCCTTATAAGGTTGACGAGATACATGCTGTAGCAGAAAAATACAACATTCCAGTGATAGAGGATGCTGCCGAAGCATTGGGTTCTACTTTCAAAAATAAATCTGCAGGAACTTTTGGACGTTTCGGTGTTTTATCATTCAACGGAAATAAAATTATTACAACTTCTGGTGGTGGAGCTTTGGTTTCCCATACACAAGAAGATAAAAATAAAGCGGTATTTTTAGCAACTCAGGCTCGTGATAATGCACCACATTATCAACATTCGCATATTGGGTACAATTACCGGATGAGTAATATTACAGCAGGTATTGGTCGTGGACAAATGGAAGTTTTAGCGGATAGAGTAGCAGCTCGTCGTGCAATGAATAAATTCTACCAAGAGTTGTTTGCGGATATTGATGGCGTAACTGTTTTTGTAGAACCAAGTTCTGATTATTTCTCTAACCATTGGTTATCTGCGATTTTAATTGATCCAAAAGTAGCAGGGAAAACGCGCGAAGATTTACGTTTAGCTTTCTTGGAAGATGATATCGAATCTCGTCCGTTATGGAAACCTATGCACATGCAACCTGTCTTTGCAGATGCACCTTATTATGGAGGAACGGTAGCAGAAGAATTATTCGAAAATGGATTATGTTTACCTTCTGGCTCTAATTTAACAGATGCAGAACGCGAAAGAATCTCTGCTAAAGTAAAAGAAGTATTTGGAAAATAATTTTTAGAAATATAATATCAATCAAATCCTCTTAAGTTTTCTTAAGAGGATTTTTATTTATAAGAATTAGACGTTTTTAATAAAAGTACTCGAATAATTTGTTATAAGTTGATTATCGGTTAAATTTGTAATCAAATTGATCAGAAATTATGATTGACCAAATCAAACAATATATTGAAGAAGTAAAAAACTTCCATTCAACAAATGCTGCTGAAATTGAAGAATTCAGAATTAAATTTTTAGGAAAAAAAGGAATTTTAACGGACTTGTTTACGCAGTTCAAATCTGTTCCGAATGAACAAAAAAAGGAATTTGGTCAAGTTGTGAATGAATTAAAAACATTGGCAACAGAAAAATCAACTGTTCTTAAAAATGAAATCTCAAACGAAGGAAAAACTGATTCTTCTTTAGATTTGACGCGCCCTGGAGAGCCTTTTACATTGGGATCTCGTCATCCAATTAATATTACAAAAAATCGTATTATCGAAATTTTTAATCGCATTGGATTTAGCGTTTCTGAAGGTCCAGAAATCGAAGATGATTGGCACAATTTTACCGCGTTAAATTTGCCAGCGCATCACCCTGCGAGAGACATGCAAGATACATTTTTCATCGAAACTGATCCAGATATTGTGTTGCGTACGCATACATCTTCTACGCAGATTCGTCATATGGAGAAAAATCAACCACCAATGCGTTTCTTAGCGCCAGGTCGTGTTTACCGTAACGAAGCGATTTCGTCTCGTTCGCATATGATGTTCCACCAAATTGAAGGTTTGTATATCGACGAAGGTGTTTCGTTTGCAGATTTGAAACAAACTTTAAGTTATTTTACAACTGAGTTATTTGGTAAATCTGAAATTCGTTTACGTCCTTCATATTTCCCATTTACAGAGCCTTCTGCTGAGGTTGACGTATATTGGGGATTAGAAACTGAAACCGATTATCGTATGACAAAGGGTACAGGTTGGTTAGAAATTATGGGATGTGGAATGGTAGATCCTAACGTTTTGCGCAATGTAGATATCGATCCTGAAAAATATTCGGGTTATGCATTCGGTATGGGAATTGAGCGTATTGCGTTGTTGTTATATCAAATTGGGGATATCCGTTTGTACACAGAAAATGATAAACGTTTCTTAGAGCAATTCCAATCAGAATTATTTTAAGATTAATAAAATATAAAGACTAGAAGGAACTCAATTTGAGTTCCTTTTTTTATTTACTACCTTTATGTAAACAAATATTATTCATGAAAATACTCAATTCAAAACAGATAAAAGAATGGGATCAATTAACGATCAAACATCAAAATATATCCTCTTGGGATTTGATGGAGCGAGCTGTATTGAAATTGACTGAAAATGTAGTGAATGATATTCCATCTAAAGAATTACCAATTATTATTTTTTGCGGAAAAGGAAATAATGGAGGAGATGGATTAGGAGTTGCAAGAGAATTGAAAAAATTAGGCTATAAAACGTTGATTTATATATTGAAATCAGAGAATTATAGCGAAGATAATTTAAAGAATCAACAACTTTTTTGTTCTGATGATTTACATTTTTTTAATTTGAATGAAGAATTACAACTTCCTGAAAATTCAGTTATTATCGATGCTATTTTCGGGATTGGAATTAATCAACCTTTGCATGATGATTGGAATTCAGTCTTCAATCAAATAGAAGAGTCAAATCCGACGCAAATTATCTCGATAGATTTGCCTTCTGGTTTTATTGCTGATTCTCCTATGCAAAAATATTTTCCGTGTTGTAAATCAAATAAAACATATACTTTTCAGGTTCCTAAATTAGGTTTATTATTTCCTGAAAATCAGATTTACACTGATGAATTTATTTTATTAGATATTGGATTAGAACAGAATGTGAGTAATGAATTTGAGACAAATTATTATTTTATACAGAAAAATGATGTTCAGAAATTTCTAAAGAAACCAAGTAAGTTTTCGCACAAAGGTACATTTGGTCATATGTTGATAATTGGTGGAAGTTTAGGAAAAATAGGTTCAATTATTTTAAGTGCAAAAGCAGCCTTGAAGACGGGTAGTGGTTTGGTAACGACTTATACTCCTCAATGTGGATTAAATATTTTGCAAACAAATTTGATAGAATCAATGAGTTTGGTTGATGATTCAGAAAAACAAATTGAACATTTTCCTGAGATAAAAATTTATCAAGGAGTTGCCGTTGGAATGGGAATGGGAAAACACCCAACTACAGAAGCAAATTTTATCAATTGGATTAAGAATCAACAACAACCTTTGTTGATTGATGCTGATGCATTAAATTGTTTAGCTAATCAGAAAGATTGTTTTACGTTGATTCCACAAGATTCAGTTTTAACACCGCATCCAAAAGAGTTACAACGTTTAATTGGAGAATGGGAAAATGATTTTGAGAAATTAGAAAAAGTTAAAAAACTTGCTGTTTTTCATCAATTGACATTTATTATAAAAGGTTTTTATACTGCAGTTATTACATCCGAAGGTAAAATTTATTTCAATTCCACGGGAAATTGGGGAATGGCAACTGCTGGATCTGGAGATACGTTGAGTGGAATTATTGCGTCGCTAATTGGACAAGGTTATAATTCATCAGAAGCTTCAATTTTAGGTGTTTATTTGCATGGATTGGCTGGAGATTTGGCTGTAAAGAAAATTCATCCACATAGTTTAATTGCGTCAAATATTAGTGATTTTATTAGTGAAGCTTATTTTTATTTGGATTAATGGATTAGTCAATCTTAATTTTTAGTTGGCTACTAGGGTTAAAACTATATTTATACAAATAATAATTTGGATTAACATCCTTTAAAACAGGTGAAATACGGTTATACATATTTCTTCCAGGAGAGCCAATGTTATAGTAGTCAAGTATTTGAAAGTTGTATTTATCTGAATTTTGACTTATTTCAAAGTTTATTGTTCTTGTTGTCTTGGGCTGTAAAATTAATACACTTTCTAAATATATGTGATCATTATTTGTAGATCTATTAAATAGACTATCTCGTTTTTTTTGTAAAATTAATTCATCCTCATTCTTTTCATAAGTAAATTTGGTAATATATGGAGGTTGATTATTTTCATCAAAATAAGGCATAATTGTAGCTTCATTGGGATCTATGCTCACAGGCTTTCTATCTTCCTCCATTTTTTCATTTTCATGCATTGGCCTACACATAATACCATTCAGTACATAAATAGAATCCGATAAATTAGTATAAGTAACCGTAACAGTATCGTTATGTTTGCTTAGGTCTATACGAATACCTTCTTTGTTTTCTGTACAAGCTGTCAGAATAAGTATGATAAATAATAGATATAATTTTTTCATAAATGTAGTTTGTTTGTATTTTAAAATAACAAATTAATTTGTTTTAAATCAGGTTTATAATTGATTATTTCTACAAAATAATCTTGTTGCCAATTTTGAGTTTTCTCCGCTTGTTTATTTTCAGGTTTTACCCAATTGGGATAAACTCTAAAACCTCTTTTTCCTTCTTTTTTAATTGAGGTCAAAATATTCTTTTCAATTAAAATTGATTTCGGAAAAATATAAAAACCTAGTTTAGAATCATCTTCTGCAGCAATAATGTAATAATCAAATACATCATTTTCATCGAAAGGTTCGGTTTGTTTAGCTGTATTTCGTTTCCATAACGTTACAAATTGACCAACTTTTTTAGGCGTAATTTTCGCTTTTCTAAATTTTATAGAAAACTCATTAACATTGAAATTATAACCTATATATTCGTCACATTCTGCATCTTTTTCAAGAGTTGAAATGGATAAATTCATTGGTTTTAGAACAAAATCTTCGAATTTTTGAATAATTTCAGGCATTTATTTCAATTGTTGATAAAAGTATAAATCATAAGTTGGAAATAAATTTGGATAGAAAATCTTTCCTAAATCATTCAAAATAATATCTGGACGAAGAATTCCTTGCTCAAAATAATCATTCGAACCTTTTGCATTCATTCGTTTGTTGTAAGCGTACACATTTCCTTTCTTAAACGCATCAAACCACGCATAATTTGGATAAGAAGCTTTCATTTCTGCCAAGGAATTCACGTTTGTTACATTGACCCAATAATTTGCAGATTTTCCAGCTGTATAAACTTCTTCAAATGTTAAGCTCAAACTATTTTCACCTGTTTTATTCTTGAAAATATAATTTCCTTTTGCATCGTCAATCAATTTTGCTTGCAACAAATCATTTGTCGGAACGTACCAAATATCGCCATACATTGTATTCACAATTGTTGAAACATTACCTTGTGCTTTGGTTTGAATGATATTTTTGATCGAATCATAATTACTTTTAACCGTTTCTACACGTTTTTCAGCTTCTGTATCTTTTCCGAATAATTTTCCAAAAACCTTCAAATATTCAACTTGTCCTAACGGATTTTGCTCTTTGTATTCATCCAAATACAATACTTTTATCCCATTTTGTTCCAATTGTTGATGAAATTTTGCCAAAACAGGATTTGAATTTGCAATAATCAATTGTGGTTTATTTTTTAAGATAATTTCTGTGAATAATTCGTTTGAATTTCCAACTTTTAAGATTGATTTATTTGCAATTCCTTCGGCAATTTTAGGATTGTAAATAAAATCTGCATCGCAAACTCCTTTGATTAAATCAAGACTTTCTAATTGATCTAAAAACGTAACAGCAGACGAAGTTTCTACCATAACAGTTTTGATAGGCAAGTCTTTTTTATCAAATGAAATCGTATTTCCAGATGATTTTATCGTGATTGTTTCGTTGTTTTCTTCGATAGAAATATTTTTCGCAAACTGAAAAGTTGTATTTTCTTGTTCGGTTTTAACAGCTTCTTTCGACTGTTTACAACTACTAATGGCAAGAAGAATGAATGAACTTAGAATTAATTTTTTAATCATTTTGGATTGAATTTAGTGGAAGCAAGTTAAGAATTCTGCCAAAATCATAAAAAAATATTTTTGTAAGCAATTGATACGTTGTAAATTAAATTATTGTTAAAAATTTTTCTCGAAAAGCTTAGGTTTTTACAATAAAAGTGCTGTATATTTGCATTCGAAATAAGGGAAAATACTTTCAATTATTTCAAACGGCCGAGTGGCGCAACTGAATAGCGCACTTGATTACGGCTCAAGAGGTTACAGGTTTGAATCCTGTCTCGGTCACAAAAATGCTCAGCGTCAATCGTTGAGCTTTTTTTATGAATGTTAAATTCTATTGTTATCAATAAAAAAGTCCATCTACAAATTGTAAATGGACTTTTTGGATTTTTATTATTTCTTTCTGAAGTAAACTTCAACTGGAACTCCTTCAAAATTGAATTCCTTTCTCAATTGATTTTCGATAAATCGTTTGTAAGGATCTCTAATATATTGCGGCAAGTTACAGAAAAACGCGAATTGAGGCGTTTTTGTAGGTAACTGCGTTACATATTTGATTTTGATGTATTTTCCTTTTACTGCAGGTGGAGGTGTAATCTCGATAATCGGTAACAAAGTTTCGTTTAATTTACTTGTTTTGATACGACGACTACGGTTCTCGTAAACTTCAATAAATGTATCAACAGCTTTCAAGACACGTTGTTTTGTAAGAGCCGAGATAAACAACACAGGAACGTCTGTAAAAGGCGCAATACGTTTTAGAATAGCATCTTTGTATTCTTTCATTGTATTGGTTTCTTTCTCCAATAAATCCCATTTGTTGATTAAGATGACAACACCTTTTCGGTTACGTTCTGCTAAATAAAGAATGTTCAAATCCTGTGCTTCAATTCCACGTTCTGCATCAATTACTAAGACACAAACGTCACATTCTTCGATTGCACGAACCGAACGCATGACAGAATAAAATTCTAAATCTTCGCTAACTTTTCCTTTTTTACGCATTCCAGCAGTGTCTACCAAAACAAATTCGTGTCCAAATTTATTGTACAACGTTTCGATAGAATCACGTGTTGTTCCTGCGATATCCGTTACAATATTACGTTCTTCACCTAATAATGCATTGATTAATGTAGATTTTCCAGCATTTGGACGACCTACGATTGTAATTTTAGGTAAACCTTCGAATGGATCAATGTGTTCTTCTTCTGTAAAACAATCTACCACATCATCCAATAATTCACCTGTTCCACTTCCGCTCATTGCAGCGATTGTGTACATTTTTTCGAATCCTAAGTTATAAAACTCATAAGAATCGTCTAAATTTTTGTTGGTATCGACCTTATTCACAACTAAGAATGTAGGCTTCTTAGTGCGTCTTAAAAGGTTGCCAACTTCCTTATCCATATCCGTTAAACCAACTTGATTGTCTACCATGAACAAAATTACATTTGCTTCATCAATAGCTAATTCAACTTGCTTGCGGATCTCTTCTTCAAAGGTATCATCTGAACCAACGACATACCCTCCGGTATCGATTACGGTAAACTCTTTTCCATTCCAATCAGATTTTCCATAATGACGATCACGTGTAACACCAGAAGTGTCATCAACGATAGCTTGTCTTTTTTGGATCATTCTGTTGAAGAACGTAGATTTACCAACGTTTGGTCTTCCTACAATTGCAACTATATTTGACATTTTGCAAAGGTATAATTTTTAGAATTATTTTTTACATTAATTTTTTGATTGAGAAAGTATTGTAAATAAAAAAGGTTAGATAAACTCTAACCTTACTCAATTTTTATTTTACAACTTTAAGAAGTTCTTTTTCTGCAACCACTTTTCTAAGTCCAGAACTTGAGAAACGGTGGTCTCTTGAATTGTAATACAATTCGATTCCTTTTTCTTCACAATATTTACGTCCTGTGAAGTTTTTGTCTTGGTATTCAATACCTAAAATACGCACATCAATTTTGAAAGATCTCAAAACATCTTCCAAATCTTCTTCAGTTGCATAAGGCACAATTTCGTCAACAAATTTGCAGCCTTTTAACTGAATGTAGCGTTCTACAACAGTTTGCGTAGGTTTGTTTTTTTCAGGTCGATCTAATGTTGGATCAGTTTGTAAACCAACAATCAAATAATCGCAATGTTGTTTTGCGTCTTCAAGCATTTTGATATGCCCCGCATGAAGCAAATCAAAAGCACTAAATGTAATTCCGATTTTCATAGTCAATTAGTTTAGTCTTTTATAGTTAGTTTTTTTTAATCTTCAGATGATCGGTTGTAATCATCTTCGATGCGAATGATGTCTTCCTCCCCAAAATACGTACCATGTTGAACTTCGATAAAAATTAATGTCTCATTACCTATGTTCTGAATACGATGTTTTGCTTTTAATGGAATAATAATGACTTCACCTGCTTTGTATTCATATTCTTTATCATCAAGTGTCACCATTGCAGTTCCTTGAATAATTGTCCATACTTCTGCACGATGATTGTGATATTGATAAGACAAACGCCCGCCAACATTCACTTCTATTCTCTTCAATTTATATATATCGGTGTCTTCTAATACGTAGTAAGAACCCCAAGGTCTATTTCCTATTTCCATGTTTTACGCAATTTACGGAATATTTAGATACAACTCTAAAATACTTGATGAATAAATTGTTATGTTTATTCAAAAAAAAAACCTCAAACACATGCTCGAGGTTTTATAAATGTGGTGGTGCCTCCAGGAATCGAACCAGGGACACAAGGATTTTCAGTCCTTTGCTCTACCAACTGAGCTAAGGCACCGTCATTTTGGATTGCAAATATAAGAAGGTTTATTTATCATTTCCAAAATTATTTTTAAATATTTTTTGTTAATTTTTTAAGCAGTTGATTTTTATTCATTTATTTTTATAAAAAAATTACGAATCGGTAACAAATGGAATGGTCAATCACACTTTTGCACATCTGGAATTTTATCAAAGAATGGTATTGGGTTCCGCTTACAATCCTTTATATAATGGTGATTGTTACTATTTTGATCGAAAATCGAAACCCAACCAAAACAATTGCATGGATATTAGTGATTGTTTTTCTACCGTTTATTGGAATAATCCTATATTTTTTCTTTGGACAGAAATTTAAAAAAGATGAATTTTTTAAACGAATAGATAAGAATCATCAAAAAATCATCAATGAAAAATGGGCTGAAATGGATCAATTTGTTCAAGATGATTTAGATAAAGTAAATATAAGAATAGGTTCGTTGTCACAGGTTTATCGTTATTTAAACAATGCAAGAGTTGCTTATCCTGCAACAAATAATAAAGTAAAGTTGTTGACAAATGGAGAAGAAAAATTCCCTCTTTTTTTGGAAGCTTTACGTGAAGCGAAAGATCATATTCATCTCGAATATTATATTTTTGATGAAGATCATATCGGAAATGAAATCATTGATATTCTGATTGAAAAAGCTAAAAATGGTGTAGAAGTTCGTGTTACTGCGGATGATTTTGGCTCGCCGAAACTAAATAAACATCAATCAAGATTTGATGGAACAGGTGTGGAATTTCAAACATTTTTACCTGTTCGATTTTCGTCTTTGGCGAATTCTAATTACCGTAATCACCGCAAAATTTTGATTGTTGATGGCAAAAAAGCATTTGTAGGCGGAATTAACATTAGTGATAAATACATCAATCAAAATAGTGTAATAAGCCCAAATAATAAGGTTTATTGGCGTGATACTTCTGTGATGATTGAAGGAGATTCTATCAATAGTTTGCAATTGCATTTTTATTTAAATTGGATGATGACGGAAGGCAAAAAGTATAATATTTCTGATCCAAAATATTTTTATTCATCTCAAGAAAATAACGATTTATCAACAGTTAGTTTTGGACTCTCTTCACCAGGAAGTGATTTACATTCGGCTATGGAAGCGATGGTTTTGGCAATTACTTTGGCGAAAAAGAAAGTGCAATTGTGCACGCCATATTTTATACCAAGTGACGAATTTAAGACAGCGATGATGATTGCCGTTTCGAGCGGAGTAGAAGTGGAGTTGATTATTCCTAAAAAAGGCGATTCCATTGTAGTACAACAAGCGTCATTATCGTTTCTAAAGCCTTTGATGAAACGTGGTATAAAAGTGTATTTGTATGAAAAAGGATTTATTCACGCCAAAACAATTACGGTTGATGACAAATTGGCTTTTATTGGAACAGTGAATTTAGATTATCGTAGTTTTATGATTAATTTCGAGATTACTTCGGTGATTGAAAATGCGACGTTATTACAACAAATGAGTGTTCAATTTGATATAGATAAAGAGGATTCAGAATTATTAACTATTGAAAAATGGGAAAATAGACCTTGGTATAACCGCGCGTTTGCATCGATTTGTAGATTATTAGCACCGATATTGTAAAACAAAAACCTCCACTTCAATTAAAGTGGAGGTTTTTGTTTTTTATTGATTTTTAAAATCTTCGATTTCTTTTCTAATTTCTTCATATCGACTTCTCAAATCGTCTGAAATATTATTCGGGATATCTTTAATTTTCTTCAATTGTAATGAAATAAAAATCGCAAATAATCCGGTAGAAATAACCGCTAATCCTAGCCATGCAACAGCTGTTAAACCTGCTAATTGTGGTTTTGATAATAAAATAAGCGAAATAACTAATCCTACAATTGCCAAAAATAATGAAACGCCCCAATCTCTTACACCATAATTTTTTAGGTCGAAAGCATAACTAATTCCAGAAATTGATCGGAATAACACTAAGAACCCAACATAATAAGCAAAAACTTCTAAGCTTAAAATAGGATTAACAACTAACATAAATCCAACAATTGCTGTGATAATTCCATAAGTTAATGTCCAGCCCCAACTGTCAATTTCATCTTTATTTGAGATCGAAAAAACAATTTCCGAAATTCCAGAGAATAAAAAAGATACAGCAAAAAATACTGAAAGTGCAACATACGATGCTGTTGGAAATGCGAATGTATAAATTCCAAGTCCAACGAATAATAATCCAATGATTAATAAAATCCACCAATATTTGACAGAATTTTTGATTGATTTGTAAAAAGTACGAGCCATTTTGAAAAAAAATATTTAAAATTATAGACTTAAAATTAAGAAATATTCTAATTAAACCTCTATTTTTTTGTTTTTTTATAATGATTATTGATTTCTTAAAATTCAGGATTTATTTCATGCTTACTAAAAATTAAAATACTCTTAACTTTGAAGTTCGCTTAAAAAATAACGAAAATGAAGTATGGAATAGAGGCGGCTTCTATCTACGTTCCGCATATATATTTACCAATAAAAGATTTAGCAATTCAGCGCAATATTGATCCTGATAAACTTGAAATTGGTTTGGGTTTAAAGAAAATGTCAGTTTTAGATGTTCACGAAGATACAGCAACGATTGCTGCGAATGCTTTGTTGAAATTGATTACTGATTTTAATGTTAATCCAAACGAAATCGGACGAATTTATTTAGGAACAGAAAGTGCTTTGGATGGCGCAAAACCAACGGCAACTTACGCAGTTCAGTTAGTGGAATCTGTTTTGGCAAATAAATTTGGAGAACGTCCTTTCAAACACACAGATGTTGTGGATATGACGTTTGCGTGCGTGGGTGGAGTAGATGCGATGCACAATTCTATCGATTATGTTCGTGTAAATCCAGCTAAAAAGGCGATTGTAATTGCAGCAGATTATGCAAAATATGGCTTAGAATCGACGGGAGAATATACGCAAGGTGCTGGTGCAGTAGCGATGTTAATTTCAAATCAACCAGATTTGATTGCGTTTGATAATAATTGGGGAATTGGAATGGAATCTGTTTTTGATTTCTTTAAGCCTCATCAATCAACTTCTGATGCAACAATTTTGAATGCTTTAGGAACTACAAAATCTGAAATCGAAATCTTTTCTGATGAACCAATTTTCGAAGGTCAATATTCTAACGAATGTTATAAAAATAGAGTAAGAGAAGCTTATTTTAACTTTAAAGATGAGGCTAAAGTAGAAGGTAAATTGTACGAAAATTGGCGATATATTGCTTTTCACTTGCCTTATGCATTTCAAGGAAAAAGAATGTTTTCGGATGTTTTTGCGTTAGAAAATAATCAAGATAATTCGAATGATAATTTGAAAATTGTTTCAAAATCGGATGAATATAAAGCGTTAATCAAAGAAAAAGTAGAACCAACTCAACGTGCTTCTTCTGAGATCGGAAATATGTACACAGCTTCTGTTTTCACGGCATTTTTATCGGCTTTACAAGTGAGTGCTGATAATGATGAAGAGTTGAATGGAAAAACTGTTGGATTTATTGCGTATGGTTCTGGATCTAAATCAAAAGTTTTTCAAGGACAAATTGGCGAAGGTTGGAAAAATGTGATGAATAAAATGGATTTGTTCAATTATTTGAATCAAAGAGAAGCGATTTCTTTTGAACAATACCAAAATCTACACAATAAAAATCTGAAAACATCAATCAATGCTTCAAAAGGATTTGCTTTAGATCGCATTGAAACTGAAATTCCAGATTTGAAAGGTGCAAGATATTATACTTTTAAAGGATAAAATATAAAAAAATCGCTCATTTGAGCGATTTTTTTATACTATTTTCTGCTTCCATTTCCCTCGTTTAAAGAGAATAAATGCTAAAATTGCAATAAACGTTTCCGAAACAGGAATTGCTATAAAAACGCCTTCTTCTTTTAGGTTGAAATGATACGTTAATACATACGCTAATGGAATTTGGAATAACCAAAATCCAACAAAATTAATAATCGTTGGCGTCATCGTATCTCCAGCGCCGTTAAAAGCATTCATCATTACCATTCCAATTCCGTATAATAAAAAACCAGTTGCAAGAATGTACATTCCCTCTTTTGCAACGATTTTGATATGTTCTTCTGTTGTAAAAATTGAGACTAAATAATTGCTTAATCCATAGAAAATAACACTTACAATCAACATGTAAATGATGTTAAATTTCATGGTCATAAGGACTGATTTTTCTGCTTTTTCGGGATTTTTATTTCCTAAGTTTTGACCAACTAAAGTTGCCGCAGCATTGCTTAATCCCCATGCAGGTAACATAAAAAACATCATCAAACGTAAAGCAGTTTGATAACCAGATGAGGCAATTTCTCCACCAGATTGAGCAACAATTCGAGCGAGAATAATCCAACTACAACTTGCAATAATGTATTGTACAATAGCAGGAACTGCAATTTTTACAATATTGATAATGAGTTTAGATTTTGGAAGGAAATAGCTCCATTTAATTTGAATTAATGAATCTTTTTTCGTTAAACAATACAATTGATAAACCACACCACCACTTCTACCAATCGCAGTAGCTAAGGCTGCTCCTTCTAACCCCATTTCAGGAAAAAAGAACCATCCGCGAACAAGAATTGGACATAGAATAATATTGATTCCGTTGGCTAACCATAAACTTTTCATCGCAATTGCTGCATTTCCAGCTCCACGAAAAATTCCATTAATCAAGAATAATAATACAATTGATAAACAACTTGCCATCATTATTTTAGTGAAATTCTTCCCATATTCTGCGGCTTGTTCGGTTGAGCCCATCCAAATCAATAAATCTTTGGCGAATATAAACCCGAAAATACTCAACAGAATTGTAATGATAATCGATAATAAAATTGCTTGCGAAGCACTTTCCGAAGCTTTTTCGGGTTTCTTTTCACCAATTCTTCGTGCAATAATGGCAGTTGCAGCCATACTTATTCCGATTGAAATTGAATAAACAATTGTTAATAAAGATTCTGTAAGACCAACGGTTTGTATGGCGAAAGCGCTTTCTTTTAAATGTCCTACAAAATATAAATCGACCAATGCAAAGACAGATTCCATCACCATTTCGAACATCATCGGAATTGCTAATAGAAATACTGATTTTTTGATTGGTAACGCGGTTAAATCTAAGTTTTCGCTTGAAAAAGATTGTTTAATCAACGAAAAAATAGACCCAATTTTGGCTGTTAAAGACTTTTCTACAGTCATTTTTTTTGGTTTTTCAAATTAAAAATACTTGATAAATTTTTAAATCAAAATGAATTTAACGTTAAGTTGCCGCGAAGTTTTAAATATTCATTTCAATTAAAATCTGAGAGGATTTTGCGCAAAAATAAATCATTTTTTTCAATACCAATTTATCTTTTTGATTTTATTATCTTTACCAAAACAGCTATACTAAGAAGAAATGAAAAAAACTGCTTTTATTTTATTTAATGTTGCCCTTATGGTAGGAGTGAATGCACAGAGTTATAAGAAAAAGTATCCAGATACAAAAAAAATTGATCATGTTGATACGTATTTTGGAGAGAATGTACAAGATCCATATCGTTGGTTGGAAGACGATTTGTCTGAGGATACTAAGAAATGGGTGATCGAACAAAATAAAGCAACTTATGCTTATTTGAATGAAATTCCGTTACGTACACAATTGAAAAAATCGTTGACGGATATCTGGAATTACGAGAAAATTTCAACGCCTTTTAAAGAAGGAGATTATACATATTACTACAAAAATGATGGTTTACAACAACACTCTGTTTTGTACCGTAAATTAGGTGAAAACGGAACAGAAGAAATTTTCTTAGATCCGAATAAATTCTCTAAAGATGGTTCTGTTTCTTTGGCTGATGTTAGCTTTTCTAAAGATGGAAGTCTAGTTGCCTATTCTATTTCAGAAGGTGGATCAGATTGGAGAAAAGTAATTGTTCTGAACGCAAAAGACAAAACACAAGTTGGAGAAACATTGATTGATGTTAAATTCTCTGGAACAGCTTGGAAAGGAAACGACGGTTTCTATTATTCTTCTTATGATAAACCAAAAGGATCTGAATTATCAGAAAAAACAGATCAACACAAATTATATTACCACAAATTAGGAACGGCTCAGAAAAAAGATCAATTGATTTTTGGGGGAGCAGAAACACCTCGTCGCTATGTTGGTGCTTATTTGACAGATGATGAACGTTTCTTAATTATATCTGCAGCTAACACAACAACTGGAAATGAGTTGTATTATCAAGATTTGTCTCAAGTAAATAGTCCAATCAAAACGATTGTGAATAATTTTGACACAAATACTTCTGTGATTGATAATGATGGAGAGACTTTCTACATTTTTACAAATAACAAAGCTCCAAACAATAAAGTAGTTAAAGCAACTATTTCTGATTTGAGCGAAGCTGCATGGAAAACAGTTATTCCAGAAACTGAAAATGTATTATCTGTTTCTACAGGAGGAGGTTATTTATTTGCTAAATACTTAAAAGATGCAATTTCGGTTGTGGAGCAATACAAATATGATGGATCAAAAGTCCGTCAAATTACATTGCCTGGAGTTGGTTCTGCATCAGGATTTGGAGGAAAAAAATCAGAGAAAGAAATCTATTTCGGATTTTCAAATTATATCACACCTTCAACAAGTTACAAATACAATGTAGAAACGGGTTCTTCGGATGTTTACATTAAACCAAATGTGAAATTTAATTCAGATGATTATATTTCTGAACAAGTTTTTTATACGTCAAAAGATGGAACAAAAGTTCCGATGATTATTACGTATAAAAAAGGATTGAAGAAAAATGGTAAAAATCCTACAATCGTTTACGGATATGGAGGATTCAACATTAGTTTAACACCAGGATTTAGTCCAGCAACTGCAGCTTGGATTGAAAATGGTGGAGTTTACGCTGTTCCAAACTTACGTGGAGGTGGAGAATATGGTAAAAAATGGCACGATGGAGGTCGTCAATTCAATAAATTGAATGTTTTTAATGATTTCATTGCTGCTGCAGAATATTTACAGAAAAACAATTACACTTCACCAGATTTTACTGCATTATCAGGAGGATCTAATGGAGGTTTATTAGTTGGAGCAACAGAAACAATTAATCCAAAAATAGCAAAAGTAGCATTGCCTGCGGTTGGTGTTTTAGATATGTTACGTTATCATACGTTTACTGCTGGTGCAGGTTGGGGTTATGATTATGGAACAGCTGATGATAGTAAAGAAATGTTCGAGTATTTGAAAGGATATTCACCAGTTCACAATGTAAAAGAAGGAACATGTTATCCTGCTACATTAGTCACAACAGGAGATCATGATGATCGTGTAGTTCCTGCGCATTCGTACAAGTTTGCGGCTAATTTACAAGCGAAACAAGCATGTGATAATCCAGTTTTAATCAGAATTGAAACAAAAGCTGGTCACGGAGCAGGTCGTTCGACAGAAGTTGTGATCAATGAAACAGCTGATAAATATGCGTTCACTTTATGGAACATGGGAATCAAAAAATTGAAATAAAAGATTAATTCAATTCAATCAATAAACTCAAAATCCATCTGAATATTCAGGTGGATTTTTTAATTTTATCCAAAATATAATCGAATGAAAAAATTATTAACACTATTTATTTTATGCTCTACTTTTTCTTTTGGACAGTATATTAAAAAAGCAACTTTAGTTTTATCAGACGGAAAAAAAATGGAAGTTGAAGATGTTTTTTATGGAGATAAAGTTTATGAATATAAACTTAAAATGAATAAGTCTTCTAATCAAGCAATAATAAAAGAAGATGTTTCTGAAATTATTTTTGATTCTATTGATTTTATTAATAAAGTGGATCAAAATACTTATACCGAAATAAAGGATAAATATTATGAAAATGATTTACCTGAAGGTATTTATGAAACAATTGATGATTTTTATAAAAAAAATCCTTCCTCAACAAAAAAGATTGTTGGAAGAGAAGAAGGTCAAAAATATTATGATAATCCAAAAGACTTAATGGCTTTTAAATATGTTGGAAGTGATGATATTTTAAGAAATACTTTTGCAGTTGTTTACAAAGGAAATCTTTACTTAAGCATAAAAGCATCTAATAAAAACGAAGCGAAGGAAATGAAAGGTGGTTTTATGATAGATTATTCAAAAAACTATTTCTTAAAAGTAAAGTTTGCAAATTCGGATTATTTTTACAGCGAAATATCTGCTATTCCTTCAGGTGAAGCAATTACAAAAATGGCTGTAGGAAATTATTATGGAGCACCTTATAGGTTAAAATATATTTTGTATCCTTTTATTTTATTAAATAATGAACAAAAATTTTATGCTGTAAAAAACTGTAAGAGATTTAATGAATATTTTGAAAATAAATTGAATAAAAGGATTCCTTGTGAAAAGGATAATGATTTTTTAGATGATGTAAGAAAACTGATGATTTCGCAAGAATAAACAATTATAATAACCCTAAAATCCATCTGATTATTCAGGTGGATTTTTTAATTTTATCCAAAATATAATCGAATGAAAAAATTATTTACTCTACTTGCCTTATGTTCTACTTTTGTTTTTGGGCAATATATATCGAAAGCGAAAATAACTTCTAAAAGCACAAATAATTCTTTTGAAATAAGAGATGTAAAATACATTAATGATGGAAAAGGATTACAATTCAAAACAGATTTATCAAAAAATACTTTCGCGGTAGTTAGAGTAAAAGATTTCGATTTGGTTTATGATTCTGAAAATTTGTCTAAAAATATTCCTGAAATAAAAGGTGTGTTTAGCAAAGAATCTTTTAGTTATCCTGATGGAGTTTATGTGACAAAAGACGATTTTGTTTCCAAGAATGTAGAAAGTAAAGCATTTGAAATGAAGCCAAATCTTTATGCGGATTTGTTTGAACAATCGGCAGATTTGGTTAATTTTTATGATACAAAAGGAAAATTTCCTGAATTTCAACAACGAGATTATTTTGCAATTGTGCGAAATGGAGATGTTTATTTTAATGTAAAAGAGATAAAAAAGATTGCAAAAGATAAAAAAATCTTGTTAGCGAAAGAGATTCCAAACTTTGCTTATGTTAGAGTAAAAGCAGGATCAGATCATCATTTGTACATGGAATTGCCAAAATCACAACAAAATAATGGCTATTTAATGATGTTTGGAATTGCTGGAGCAATTGCTTCGACTGTTTTAGATACGAAGGATGTTCCAGAAGGTTATTCAGAAAATTATATCAATCTTGTGAAAGAAGGAATTATAACTTTTAATACAAATGATTATAAAGGAATTATTTTTGATACAAAAAATAAAGAATTTGAAATACTGTCGAAATGTTCTGATTTAAATAGTTATGTGACGAAATATAATTCAGAGTTTAATTTAGATTGTAAGGCAGATTATTCTATAGATAAACAAAGAGAAATATTAAATAACCTTTAATAAATATAAAATGAGTACAAAAACATATGCAGCGTTCAATGAAACTGATCCATTAGCGCCACACACAATAGAACGTAGACATTTACACGCGAAGGATATTTTTATCGATATCGAGTATTGTGGGGTTTGTCACAGCGATATTCACACTGCGAAAGGAGATTGGGGAAAACCAAATTATCCGGTTGTTCCTGGGCACGAAATCATTGGTCGAGTAAAAGAAGTAGGTTCTGAAGTTACGAAATTCAAAGTTGGAGATTTGGTTGGAGTAGGTTGTATGGTAGAGTCTTGTCAACATTGTCATTCTTGCGACGAAGGTTTAGAGCAGTATTGTGAAAATGGTTTTACAGGAACGTATAATTCTAAAAACTCGAAACATGGCGGAATTACTTACGGTGGTTATGCAGAAAACATTGTGGTAGAAGAAGATTTTGTGCTTCACGTACCTGAAAATATCGATGTAAAAGCTGCTGCGCCATTGTTGTGTGCGGGAATTACAACTTGGTCTCCTTTGCGTCACTGGAATGTAAAAGCGGGCGATAAAGTAGGGGTAATCGGTCTTGGAGGTTTAGGACATATGGGTGTTAAATTTGCAAAAGCAATGGGTGCACATGTTGTAATGATTACAACTTCTGAGTCGAAAGGTGAAGATGCAAAGAAACTTGGAGCTGATGAGGTTTTGATTTCGAAAGATGCAACACAAATGAAAGCGCATGCAAATTCATTCGATTTTTTATTGAATACAATCCCTGTGAAACATGATGTTAATCCATATTTACAATTATTAAAATTAGATAAAACAATGTGTATGGTGGGTGCTATTGAGCCTTTAGATGCTGTTCACGGAGGTTTATTGATTATGAAACGTCGTAATTTGGCAGGATCTTTAATTGGAGGAATCAAGGAAACACAAGAAATGTTAGATTTTTGTGGAGAACACAATATTGTATCTGATGTAGAAATGATCGATATTCAAAACATTAATACAGCTTACGAGCGAATGATGAAATCGGATGTGAAATATCGTTTTGTGATTGATATCAAATCATTGAAAGAATCTTAATTTAGATATAAAAATAAAAAAATCCGCTCATTAAGCGGATTTTTTTATTGAGTTTTCAAGTTCTATTTCGCAACAGAATCTTTTGTTGTTTCTGCTGGATTTACAGTTTTCGAAGAATCTACCGTAACTCCTTCTACAGAATCTGCCGCAGGAATTTCAGCTTTTTCAACACTTACAGAATCCTCAGCAACTGTTGTTGGCTCTCCAATACTTTTTGCCTCTTGTTTACAAGAAATTGCTGTGAAAGAAATCGCTGCAAAAGCGAATAACGCTAATTTTTTCATTTGATTTTTTTGTTTAATCTATTCTACAAATTATTTTTTCTCTGTTGTTGTAGTCGTAGTTGTTTCAACTTTTACAGGAGTTTCTTTTACAACTTCCGAATCTTTGATCACAACAGAATCTTTTCCTACAGAATCAAATTTTACTGAATCTTCGATTGTTGTAATTGTGTCATTTTTTACTTCTGTTTCAGTTTTTGTTTCTTTCGATCCAAATAAATTACAAGATGTTAAACCAAATGCAGTTCCGATTACTCCTAATACGATTACGTTTAATGCTAATTTTTTCATAACTTTAATTTTTTAAATGTTTAATTGATTTTTTGTTTTTGTTGATTTTTCAATCATTTTGTTGAACCAAAGTTAAGCTGACATCAAAGTTTTTCGAAGCAAAATAGTTGTAAGATGATTGTAATCCAATCATCGAATATTCAACAAATGTTTTACAACAAAATAAATCATTTAACAACGCATTAATAAAGAAATACAACTCAACATATCAAAAAAATTATTTTATTTGTAGTTGTATTAAAAGACAATTTGTAAAATCGAAATTATTTTACAAAATACTGAAAACCAACTTTATAAATTTTATTTTTTGAGCAAATTTACAGATATAGAAATTTTCGAAATTCTGAAAAAAACGATTTCAAATCGATTTTTAGAAGAAAATTCTGCTCAATCCGAAAATATCTCCGATTGGAAGGGGCAAGAAATTACATCTTTCCAAGACGATTTATTCAATAAAACCAGATCTACCGTTAGCGAAAAGTGGTTTTATACGTATTTTAAGTCAGATTTTAAGAAGCTTCCGCGTATTGATATGCTCAATCTTTTGGCGCAATATTGTGGATATAAAAATTGGGCACACTTTCTTAATGTTCAAAAAATAGAACATTTTGGTCCAAATAAAGCTGAAGAATCGACGATTGAAGCAACAGAAAACGAAAATTTTTCATCAGAACATATAACTCCAGAAGAATCTGAAGTAGAGATTCCAGTAGAAGTTAAACTATCAACAGAAAAAGAAATAATTCCTGCAAAAGAGGAAACTGTTAAAACAAAATCTAAGCTAAAATTGATCTCGATAATAGCTGCAGCAATTGTTTTATTGAGCGGAATTGGCGCAACTATTTATTATTCAATTTTTGGTCAGCGCGAATACGAATTTTGTTTTGTAGACTCGGACAGACAAGCTGCAATTACCAATTCTGTTGAGGTTACAATTATTAGAGATGGTTTTACACCACTTTATTTATCGACCAAAACAGGTTGTATCAAATTTGAATCGCAAAAAGATACAATCAAGATGTTTGTGAGTTCGCCTTACTATAAACAAGATACGTTTAAGGTTAATTTGCATCAATATAATCAGCCTGAAAAGCTATTGTTAGAGCCAGATGATTATAAGATTATGCTGTATTATTATTCGAATTCAGCAAAAGATTTGAAACAACGAATTTCTAAGCTAAATCAAATGATTGCGGATGATGCGTTGATTTATCAAGTGTATGACAATGATTTTTTTGGTGTAGAGATTCTTTCGAAACAACAATATATCAATTTAGTTACAATGCCTACGACGTCATTAAAGAATTTTTCTTTGATCGAATCGGAAAGGAAAAATGGAAAAATTGTGAAATTAAAATTTAAAATCCAACAAGATGAGAACGATAAGTAAAATAGTTCAGTTTAGCATGATATTGCTGATGAGTGTTTGGATGATATTTTCGTGCAAAGACGATAAATATAAAGGAGATTACAACCCAGAAGCGATAAAAGGTTACAAAAACGAGGCATCGACAGTAAGTAGTAAAATGGATTCTGTGGAAGCTGTAAATTTTATTGCAAAGCAGAAATTGCGTGAGTTTTTTGAGCTTTCGGCGTTGGCATCTAATACCAATGATACGGTTGTTGATAGCTTGTTGAGAGATCAATTGTTGTCTTATTTTCCTAAAAAAGATACGACCGAAATATTTTCGTTGTTGAGAGAGCTTCGTTCGAAAAAAGTAACATTTACTTCCGTTTCTAAATTTGCAATTTTACCAAAAGATTCGATTACACCCGATTCTATCAAGCGAATTGCGTATACAATTAATTATTTCAATTCGGATAAAAAGTTAATCGAAACCAATAATCATGTTGGTGTATTTGTGTTAAAACAAGAGCCGATCAAATTTCAACGAGAGTTTAAATTCTATTTTAGAACATTAAATGATAAAAAAGACTCGATTCAGAAAGATTCAATCCCATCTGGAGTAATACAAAAGTCAAGAGGAAAATCGCCGAAATAGGCGTCTTCAATATATTCAATAGGTCTAAAATAAGTTAGACCTATTTTTTTGGAATTAGGTCTACATCTTGCCAAAAATTTATCATAATATCCGCCACCGTATCCGACGCGATTTCCTTTTTTATCGGCAACAAACATTGGAATAAAAATAACATCAATCGCTTTAGAATCAATTTCTGAATACTGAGTGGGTTCTGGAATTTGAAGTGAATTTAATACCGTTTCGAAACCTTTTTCTACTTTACAATTAATCATATCATCGCCAACAACCAAAGGCAAAACCACCTCTTTTTGCTGTTGAAATAGCCAATTTATGATTGGATAAGTATTGATTTCGTTATTTTTTTCGATAGGTAAGAAAATATGAAATGTCTGATCTGTAGAAAAATCTAAGTGTTTGATGTGTTCAAAAATTTGATCACTCAAGTCATCCACTTCTTCTTTAGTGAATGATTTTCTCAACGTTCGGTAATATTTTCTAGCTTCAGATTTTGTCATTTCTTCGTAGTTTGATACGAAGTTAAGATCTTACTCAATAATATTATAATTTAAAGAAGTTTTTGTTTTGAGTTTATCCATTTGTTTTTTATTCGAAAAAGCATTTTTCAAAAGTTCTTTTGATAGACCTATTTTTTTAGAGAAATCGTTAAAAGTATCCTTTTTGTAATCAAATTCATCTTTCCACGTATAACCAGGTCGTATGTAACAATAGGTATAATTATAAACTAAACTTTCTACGTTTGTTGCGTTTACTAATTCATCGTAAGTTGAAGTTGCTAATAAAGTCATTTCTCTATTCTTTGATTCAGTTTTAATTTCTCTCAAAACCGAATCATAGCTATCTTTCAGGCTCGAAATATTTGTATCTTGATATTCGGTATCACCCATGCTTTTCATTGGACGAATTTGAAGAATATTTGGTTCGTATTTTCCGTATAATGAGAAAAAATCCCTTAGTTCTAAGAAATTATCTTTATTGAACGTATAATTGATTCTCAAAATAAGATTCGGATTATTTTTCTTTTCTTCATAAATTGCTTGCAGAGCTTCGTGAAATTTATCGAAAGAGGCTTTTCCCATAAAGTTTTCGTAAGCTTCTTGATGTACACCATGCAACGAAATAGTGAATTCATTCAATCCATTACCTACAAGTTCTTTTACCTTTTCTTTGGTTAACAAATTTGCATTAGTTGTAAGCGATATATAAGGAACCTTGTGCGTTTTTCCTAAAGAAACAATTTGCGCTAGATCTTTATACAAAGTAGGTTCTGTTCCACAACCAATTTGCAGTTTAAGAGCTCTGCCAAACATTTTATCAGCTAAAATTGATAAATCTTCTTTTGGAAAAATACCTTTAGTTTTCTTTACATAATTTTCATCTGTAAAATAACACATTTTGCAACGTAAATTACAAGCCATCACAGGATCAAAATTGACAGCAATATATCTTTGATTTGTTTTATGCAAAAGATACATTCCTAAAAATTTTATCCGATGATTTTTAATTAACCAATTTAATTTTAAAAGCTTGTAAACGTTCATATCTTAATAGTGTAGTTTGATTCTTACAAATATACTTTAAAACGAACGTGATGAAGAATTATTTCTTTTTCTTTGAAAGAACTTAATTGTAATTATTTTAAGAAAAATACAACAAAAATAAAACAAACGATTGCCATAAAAAGCAATAAGTTTACTGGTTTTACTTTCATTTTACTAAATATAGATTTTTTGTAAGTTTTGTGAATTCTTTTCGGTTTAGACATTTTCAATTTCATTACTAATTCTACAATACAGATGCAAATTTCTTAAAAAGGTTGCCTATAGAAAAGTTAAAAAATACAAATAACAAGTATACTTCTGTTTCTCAATTAAATAAAAAATGTTAAAAAAATGCTTTCAGATTCTGAAAGCATTTTTTTAAGTTATCAACCAAACTTTTTCATACGTTTTGCAGCTTCATCCAACCAAGGTTGATAATTGCAATGTTTTTGTATTGCTTGATAAATTCCGTTGCTATTCGGATCTTTTGGATCAAGTTCGTAAATTAATGAATTAATAAATCCATTTTTTATCGATTGACTTTTGATGTTTTCCAATAAAGCATCCGCAGAAAGACCTTGATATAATTTTTCTTGTAAGTTTGTTAAGACAATATTGCGGTAACTCTGATACGTTCTATAATCCTCGTCATTATCTAAATCGATTTCATCTAATTCTGTCAAAAAATTAACAGGTAATTGCTGAGAAGCAGGATTGTAATATGTGTACGAATCCTTGTACATGTACAACAAATTGATAAAATCGTAATTTAAATTCGTTTTTTCTGTTTTGATGAACGAAGAATTAACTTCTAATTTCTCTAAATCTTCGAAAACTTTTTGATGAAAATTTTTGATTTGATTTTTGAAATCTGGCGGAGCAAGTTTAAATAATTCGGTATGATCAGTTAAGAATTTATCCGTTTTAAAACTTTTGTCAACCAAATAATTGTTTCGATTTTTTCCTATTCCAGAGAATTTGAAATTATTCTCCAAATGTTTTAAATCTGTATTTAGAATCAAACTATCACCTGGAATCAAATAAATTGTAAATTCTTCTCGTTCTATGGAAAGTGTCTTGTAACCTTCGTCAACTAACTGAATTGTATCCGAAAAGTTTCCATCAAAATCTAAAGCAAAAGCCTTTTCACGATTATTCAATAATAGGTAAATGCTATCTGTTTGCGCATTCGCAATTCGTCCACTAAAGTAGACAAGTTCACCTTTTTCTTTTTTAGGTGAACAACTGTAAATTGTAATTAAAAGTAGTAGGAGAAATCTCCACAACGTCTTCATTTTCATGTTTCTCTCTGCCTCACAAAAGTAGAAAATTATTCTTCGTTTTGATGAATTTCGAAGTAAGAATCTATCTTAAAATTTTCTGGTTTATTTGCTGCCGCAACCGCTAATTTATCAGCTTCTTCGTTCCAATGATGTCCAGCATGACCTTTTATCCATTGAAATTTTACACGATGAATTTTATAAACTTCTAAAAATCTTTTCCACAAATCAGCATTCTTCTTTCCTTTGAAATTCTTTTGCACCCAACCAAAAACCCAACGTTTTTCCACAGCATCTACCACATATTTAGAATCCGTCACAATGGTAATTTCAGTATTAGTAAACTTTAGCGTTTCCAAAGCCGTAATAACTGCTAACAATTCCATTCGGTTATTCGTTGTTAGTCGAAAACCTTGAGAAATTTCTTTTTTGACTTTTTTCTCGGTTTCCAACAAAATACAACCAAATCCTCCTGGACCAGGATTTCCCAACGACGAACCGTCTGTATATGCTACAATCGCCATGTTTTATGGTTTGTAATTTAACATTGTATCAATTGTTTGACGTGCAACAAAATGATAATTTGGACGCGCATCTTTGTAAATATTTTTCGCTAAATCTAATTGATTAGATTCTTTTAAAGCTAAATATAAAGGCTCTAAAAATTTACGACGGCCAACATTTACCAAGAATTCTTTCGCATTTGTGTTGACTTTATCGTAATGCATTAAAAATGCTTTTTCGAACCAAGCACATTCAATTTCTGGATTTTTTGAATTTGTAAAATCATAAATCGCATCCAAATAAGCTAAATCTTCTTTTGTGTTTTTAGTTGTATCAATTTGACGAATAAAATGAACCCATTCGTTTGTAGATTTCGTAGAAATCGCCACTTTTTTAGGTGCAACTTTATTTCGTCCGTTTGTTATATCTTGCTGTAATTGCGCTTCTGTTAAATCAAATAATTTTGAAGTTGGTTTTTTCAAATCTTTTGGCCAACCTGTGTTATAAATCCATTCTTGAACAAAAGAATCGTCTCCATTTGTCAAATTAGCTTTCAAATAATCAACAAATTTTTCTGTTGTCATTGTTTGGAATGCATGCGAAGAAAAATATTGATTCAAGAATTTATCAAACTTTTCACGACCATATTTATCTTCTAACATTTTCAAAAATAAATAACCTTTATCGTATGGAACATCAGAAAAAGCATCATCAGGATTTGCTCCTTTCATGTTCACTTTTAATGAAGTATATTTTTCTGGAATATTTTTCATCGACGTTTCTAAATCTTGAAAACCAATTACCGAAATCATATCCGCATAATCTTTTCCTTCTAATTCTTCCATGATTCGACGCTCAAAATAAACTGTAAATCCTTCATTTACCCAGAAATCATCCCAAGTAGAATTCGTTACTAAATTTCCAGACCAAGAATGAGCCAATTCGTGTGCAATCAAATTCGTCATCGAACGATCACCTACAATTGCAGTTGGCGTAGCAAACGTTAAACGCGGATTTTCCATTCCTCCAAAAGGAAACGAAGGCGGTAAAACCAAGACATCAAATTGTTCCCAAGGATATTTTCCGTACAATTTCTCGGCAGCAGTTACCATTTTTCCCATATCGGCAAATTCCCACGCAGCAGCTTTTAACAAACCAGGTTCTGCATAAACACCCGTTCTGTTGTCGATTGGTTGATATTGTACATCACCAACAGCCAAAGCAATCAAATAAGGTGCAATTGGTTGTGGCATTTTGAAGGTATAAACACCTTCGAAATTTTTTTCTTTTGGATTGATTGCACTCATCAAAGGCAACAAATCTTTTGGTGTTTTTACTTTTGCATCGTACGTTAAACGAACACTTGGTGTATCCTGAATCGGAATCCAAGAACGAGTTAAAATTGCTTGTCCTTGAGACAATAAAAACGGATGTTTTTTATCGTGTGTTTGTTGCGGATTTAACCATTGTAAAGCATTTGCATCAGGCGAAGTTTTGTAGAAAACTTTTACAATTGTATCATTTGGCGTAACATCAATGATTAAGGCTTGACCTTTGATCGAATCTTTTTCACCTAATCTGTATGTCGTTTTTTGACCATTCGCTAATAAAACTGAATCAATTGTTAGTTTTTCGGTATCTAAAATCAATTGTTTTGCTTGATTATTTTCGAATGTATAAGCTGCCGAACCTTTGATTTGATGCGTATCGAAATCAGTTTCGATATCCAAACTCAAATGTTTGATGCGAGCTTTATCTAAATCAGCAAAAGTTTGATTGTCTTTTGCTTCAGTTTCTGTGGTAGAAGAGATTTGTTTATTGCAACTAACCGCCGTTAAAGCCGTTCCTAATGCGATATAAACTAAATTTTTCATTGTTCTAAATCTTTTAAAATCATGTTGAAAGCAGCTTCTTTCAAAGCAACTTTATCGTTTTTTACATTCAAATCTTTCGTTTCGAAAGTCTCCAATAGTCGGACTTTTATTTTTCCTGGATAACCTCTAAACCAATTAAACGGAAACATTTTATTAACACCGTGAATCGCCAAAACAGCCAAAGGCGTTTGTGTTTCAATCGCAATGTTAAACGCTCCATCTTTGAAAGGATCCAAATAAATCTTGAATTCTTTGTCGTTTGTAACGCCTCCTTCAGGAAAAATAAAAATACTCAGATTTTTGTCTAACTTTTTCTTTGCTTCGGGATAAACAAGTGCTTTACTACGTGCACTTTTTCGGTCGACAGGGATACAAATTCGTTCGAATATTCGTCCAAAGATAGGGATTTTGAGTAACTCTGCCTTGCCTACAAATACGATTGGATGATGTTTTAGAATCGTCAACATCAACATAATATCCATAATCGAAGTATGATTGGCTATAAAAACATAGTTTTCTTTCGGATCGAGTGGAACAAGTTTTTTGTAATCAATTCTAAATCCAGTTCCGTACAACACAAATTTGCCCCAATATCTGATTAACGGATAAATATATGGGAATGTTTTTTCGAAACTTGCCAAAGGTAGCACGATAAAAACTCCTATTGTTAGGACATAAATTGCGGCTAAAAATATCATCCAAATGCGCCAAATAAGGACAAAAAAACCTGTGATGTATTTCATTGAGTTGGTTTAGTGGAGTAAAGATATGGAGAAATTGAAAACTAAACTTATGTTCCTATTTTTTCAAAAACTTCAAAATAGCTTCATTTAATATTTTTGGCTGTTCAAAAGGAACATAATGCGTTGAATTTGGAATAATCAATAACTCCGCTTTTGAAATATTTTGTTGAATTTCTTTCGTATAACTCTCTTTTACTTCATCTTTTTCACCAGCAATAACCAATACAGGATTTTGAATTTTATTTAGTTCAGATTTTGTAATATTTGGTTCATTTAACATCAATTCGATTAAGCGTGAATTCGTGTTTTCTGAAGGTTTATTTGCTAAATTTTTCAAACTCCCAATTAGTTCTTCGCTTACTCCATTTGGGTTAAGAACAGCACCAATTGTTACAATTTTATTAATTATTTCAGAATATTGAGCATTGAAAATTAAAGCTGTATTTCCACCATCACTCCAACCAACAAGATTGACTTTCTTTAGATTAAGTTTTTGTATCACTTGAAGTAAATCGTTTGCAAACTCTTCATAAGTGTAAGGTGTATTTGTCAAATCGGTACTTCTCCCTTGTCCGCGTGTATCAAGAGCAATTACTCGATAATGCTTGGCAAAAAATGGAATTTGTTGATAAAAATCTTCTATACTTCCATTATTTCCATGTAGAAATATCAAAGGCTCGCCTTGTCCATATTCTTCATAATAAATCTTCGCATCATTTATATCAATATATTTTCCTGACTTATTTTTTCCATATATCGACTTTTTAGCACTCTCTTTATGTTGATAATATGAAATTAATTCTTTTGTTTTTGTATCAATTTCCTCAGGCTTTTCCTCATTTATAGTCAATTTATCTTTTGAATATAAAACTTCTAAGTTAGCGATAAAAACGCCTGGAGAAGCTTCCCAATTACCTTGACTTTGATATCTAAACAACAAGTCTTTTCCTAAAGATTTCTTGGCAGAAACACCAAAAATAAAATCTTCTTGAGCAAGTTTTTTATAATCAACTAATTGTAGTGTAACAGCGATTTTATCAACATTTTTGTATCGAAATTTATAAGGTGCTAAATCAATTTTTTGCCATCCAGTTGTAGATGTTTTATAAATAATATTTTCGTCTAAAAGCGATTCTGTTGGCAAATCATTTTTAACAGCATAAATATTAACTTTTAAGGTAATTTCTCCGTATTTAGAACTTGGAATAATATGAAAATTGAATGCGTTTAGTTTTGTATTTGGGTAAATTTCAAAAATATTTCCTTGTTCAATTGTTGGTACATTTTCATCAAACATTTTAGAAAAAGTAAGCATTGGACGAGTTTTTTGACCAATAATTTTCTCTTTCATTTTTTCTGTTTTAAGTGTAACTTCTGTCAATGAAATTGATTTTTCATTTAAAATAATAACAGAATTTTGTTGGATTTCTTCTATAGATTTTGAAATTTCATCATAACCTGATGCATCAAAAATTAAGTGACTTTTAGATTGATTTTCTGGAATTTCGATAGAAAATTGACCATTTTCATCTGTGATTGTTCCAACTTCTGAATTTTTTATTCCAATCGAACAGTATGCAATTGGCAAATTATTGCTGTCTTTTACACTTCCTTTTAATTTAATTTGAGCTTGAAGAATTGTACAAATTGTTACGATTAATATAAAAAAATAGTTGCGCATATTTTATTGTTTTGGTTATAAGACGAATTGTTTTTAAAAAGGTTACATGACTAGATTGATAATTATTTCTTAAAATTTTTCTGCTACAACGTTATCGAGACAATATTGATTTTGAGATGAATTTGAAATGATTAAATTTGTTAAGGAAAGAATACTAAAAATATTATGGCTTTAAATACAATCAATCCAACAACTACAAAGGCTTGGAATGCGTTAGAGAAACATTTTCAAACGATTCAGCATACATCAATCAAAGAACTATTTGCTCAAAATGCAAATCGTTTTGAAGAATTTTCGATTCAATATCCCTCATTATTAGTAGATTATTCGAAAAATAGAATTAATGCAGAAACGATTCAACTTTTGGTTGATTTAGCGAAAGAAATGGATGTTGATACTGCAATTCAGCAAATGTTTGAAGGAGATGTAATCAACGTGACAGAAAAAAGAGCTGTTCTGCATACAGCTTTGCGCAATCGCTCTAATGAAGAGGTTTTGGTTGATGGAAAAGATGTAATGCCTCAAATTAATGAGGTGTTAGATCAGATGAAATCTTTTTCGGAAAAAGTAATTTCGGGTGAATGGAAAGGTTTTTCAGGGAAAGAAATTACAGATGTTGTCAACATCGGAATTGGTGGTTCGGATCTTGGACCTGTGATGGTGACAGAAGCGTTGAAACATTATAAAACTCGTTTAAATATTCATTTTGTTTCGAATATTGATGGAACGCATTTAGCAGAAACTTTTAAAGAAATAAATCCTGAAACAACCTTATTTATTGTTGCTTCAAAAACATTTACAACGCAAGAAACGATGACAAATGCTTTTTCTGCGAAAGAATGGTTTTTGAATTCTAACGCAAATGAAGCTGATGTTGCGAAACATTTTGTGGCATTATCGACAAATGCAGAAGGTGTTGCTAATTTCGGAATTGATACGGCAAACATGTTTCAATTTTGGGATTGGGTTGGTGGTCGTTATTCATTGTGGAGTGCGATTGGTTTGAGCATTGCTTTGGCAGTAGGTTTCGAAAATTTCGAAGAATTGTTAGAGGGAGCACATGAAATGGATGTGCATTTCAAAACAGAAACTTTAGATCAAAATATACCAGTAGTTTTGGCGCTTTTAGGAATTTGGTACAACAACTTCTTTGGTGCAGATTCGGTTGCTTTGTTACCTTATGAACAATATTTATCGCGATTTGCAGCATATTTTCAGCAAGGTGATATGGAATCGAATGGTAAATATGTTGGTCGAGATGGGAAAAAAGTGGATTATGAAACGGGACCAATTATTTGGGGAGAACCAGGAACAAATGGTCAGCATGCTTTTTATCAATTAATCCATCAAGGAACAAAATTAATTCCAGCCGATTTTATTGCAGGAGCTAATTCGTTGAATGTTTTAGGCGACCATCATGCAAAATTATTATCAAACTTTTTTGCTCAAACAGAAGCTTTAGCATTTGGAAAAGATGAAGAAACGGTTATTGCTGAATTAGAAAAAGCAGGGAAATCGAAGGAAGAAATTGATTTCTTAACTGCTTTCAAAATTTTTGAAGGAAATCGTCCTACAAACTCAATTTTATATGAAGTGTTGACTCCAAAAGTTTTAGGAAATTTAATTGCGATGTACGAACACAAAATTTTTGTGCAAGGAGTTATTTGGAATATTTTCTCTTTTGATCAATGGGGAGTAGAGTTAGGAAAACAATTAGCAAATGTGATTTTACCAGAGTTAGAAAATGATGAGCAAGTTACTTCTCATGATGCTTCTACAAATGGATTAATCAATGCTTATAAATATTGGAGAAAATAATTTATCAATATAATTACTAAAAAATCCGCTCAATGAGCGGATTTTTTTATGAATTTTTGTGACCAGTTTCTTTTAAAAATAAGGTTAGAATAATGGCAATAAATATTCCGATGATCCAAAACCAAATTGCTTGATGATAATGTCCAGTTTTATCTGTAACATTTACAATTTCGTTTCCATATAATTTAGCAAAAACAGGATTAACTAGAGAAGTTACACCAAACGTCAAAAAGTTTTGAACTCCAGTTGCAGAGCCTTTTACATAATCTGGATTAGCTTCTTTGATAACCGAATATGGAATCATTGCGACTCCAGAGAAAAGCCCAAAAATGAAAAATGTAACTTTTATTGGAATTAAATCTGGAAGATAAATGAGTTGTAAAAACATCAAGATCATTCCGATACAACCAAAAAGAATAACAGGTTTTCTTTTTCCTATTTTATCCGTTATATAACCCATTAATGGACATCCAACTACCCAGCCTAGTGACGCCATAGCAGCAGTCATAGCAGCAGTGTGAGCATCAAAACCTAAGTCTAATTTGAAAAAAGGAACAGCCCAAGTCATGGCAAAAATCGTTGTCGGTATAAATAATAATCCAGAAATAATACCAGTTAACCACGAATTTGGATTGCTGAAAATAATTTTGAAAGGTTCAATAAAAGAGGTTTGTTTACTTTTTTCGATCTCTTCTTCAGACGATTTTGGAGTTATGAACAGCATTGCTACAGCTGGAATTATACATAAAACTCCAGCAATTATCCAAAATGTTTTATATCCAAAACCATTTTCTAATAATGGCGCAACCACAAATTGTCCTGCCGCTCCACCAAGCATTCCTATACATTGAGAGAAGCCTATTGCTGTTGCTAAAGATTTTGATGAGAATCCTTTGGTTGCTAAATAGACACAACCAGGAAAAGCAAATGCGCTACCCGCTCCTTGTAATAATCTGCCTGTTGTTCCAGCAAATTGGGAGGAAGCGATAAATAAAATACATCCTATTCCGAGTATAAAACACCCTGCAAACATCGAATATCTTGCACCAAATTTGTCTAAACATATTCCAGCAATTAAAGCGAATATCGAATAAGTGTAATAATATGTTCCAATAAGAGAAACTAAATTTTCTTTAGAAATGTTGTAATTCTGAGCCAAATCTGTGATCATTAATGAAGGTGCAGAACGAGTTGCGTAATCAATGAAATAGAAGATTAAGCCTAAAACCCATGCAATGATGAAAAGTTTTTTACTTGATTGTGTGATAGATGATGATTGATTCATTATAAATCTTTTAAATGTTTATAATTGGATTTAATAGTTTCCATTACCTCATCCATTTTTCCACCTAACATTAGTTTTGCCATAGATTTTGTCATTCCAATCATTTGATCAAGATCTACTTTTGGAGGCATTGCTAAAGCGTTTGGATTTGTAAATACATTTAATAAATACGGTCCATTATGAGCAAAAGCTCTTCCGATTGCATCAGGTAAATCATCGGGATTTTTAACCGATTCGCTTTCTATTCCCATTGCTTTTCCAATCAAAGTAAAGTCAGGATTTTCCATATCTGTTTCATTGTCAGGTAAACCAGCAACTTCCATTTCCAATTTAACCATTCCTAATGTTCTATTATTAAAAATAATAAGTTTAACAGGTAGATTATATTGTTTGATGGTTGCTAAATCTCCTAATAACATCGAAATTCCACCATCACCACACATAGCAATAATTTGTCTATCAGGATATGCCATTTGTGCACCAATCGCTTGAGGCATTGCATTTGCCATAGAGCCATGATTGAAAGATCCTAACATTTTTCGCTCTCCCGTACCCGTTATATAACGTGCTCCCCACACACAACACATTCCTGTATCAACTGTAAAAATGGCATCTTTTGTAGCTAACTCATCTAATAAATAAGCTGCATATTCGGGTTGAATGGCATTTTCTTTTCCTTTTTCATGAACAAATGTCATTTTGCTTTCAAGAACTTTCTTATACATTTCTAATTGACTATCCAAAAAATCTCTGTCTTGCTTAGGTTCTAATAACTCAATTAATTCGTTAATTGTTTCTTTTGCATTTCCGACTAATCCTAAATCAATTTTAGCTCTTCGTCCAAGTTTAGAGCCATCTGAATCAATTTGAATGATTTTTTTATCTGTTGGAATAAAATCTTTATAAGGAAAATCGGTACCAATCAAAATAATTAAATCAGCTTTGTGCATAGCATGATAAGCAGATGGTTGACCAAGTAATCCTGTCATTCCTATTTCATTTGGATTATTGGGTTGAATACTCATTTTCCCTTTGAACGAATATCCAACTGGAGCATGCAAATGACGAGAAAGTTTTATAACTTCTTCATTTGCTTGAGATGCGCCAATTCCACAGAATAAGGTAATATTATTTGCATCATTTATAATAGAAGCAGCTTCTCTTAATTCAGTTTTATTTGGAGTAATAATAGGTTGATTGAAATAGAAATTCGAGGTATAATTACTTTCAACGGCTTCCATTTCTGCAATATCTCCTGGAAGTCCAATAATTGCAACATCTTTTTTTGAAATAGCATGTTGTATAGCTGTTTGTACCATTCTAGGAACTTGTTCTGCTCGAGTAATAATTTGATTATAACAACTACAATCATCAAAAAGTTTAATAGTATTCGTTTCCTGAAAATAATCTGTACCAAATTCTATTGTAGGCAGAGTAGAGGCAATTACAACTAAAGGAGTTCTTGATTTATGCGCTTCATAAACTCCATTGATCAAATGTACATGACCAGGACCAGAGCTTCCAGCGCAACATCCAATCCCATTCAATTCTGATTCGGCAGTAGCAGCTATTGCTCCAGCTTCTTCATGTCTTACATGAACCCAATCAATTTTGTCACTTTGTTTAACTGCGATATTAAAAAAATTGAGACTATCACCAGTTACTGCATAAACACGTTTTATATTCGCTTTTTCTAGTAATTCTACAATTTGATGTGCTACATTCTTTCCCATAATAAAGTATTTTTTGATTGTGACTAACAAGTTATGAAATTATAGGATAAAAATATTTGAAATAAGTGTTAAATATTTGAATAGTAAATTGTTGTAAAACAAAAAAGCCTGTTGAGAAACAGGCTTAAAATTAACACATGAGGACAAAATTTACTCTACTAAATCTTATACGCTTAATATATTTCAATATTTGTGCCAAAACTATATTTGACATGTAAAATAAATGTTTAATCTATGTTTAATCTATGTTTAATCTATGTTTATCACTTCTTATTTTTAATGATTAAAAATAGTGTAAGTAAGAGTTTTTTGCAGAATTAATATTTATAAATACTTTACTTTCGTATGCCTTTTGGCTTTACACACTTCTCTTCCTACTATCTCTAGTTATTTTTAATAATTTAATGAATCATTTTCTCAGATATAGAAATTTAGGAAGTTTATTTCTTTTGCTTTTTTCTTCTATTCTTTTTGGTTACCAAAAAGATACAATAGTTGAAAGTGGTCAAATACTTATTTTTATATCAAAAAATACGGAAACGAATTTATTAGAAAAAATAACAGTAGATAAAACCATAAACAAAACCACTGTCGAAAAAAAGACGATTACTAAACCTAAAAAACTCAAAAAGGTTTTAGTCGTAAAAAAAGAGAATAAGCAACAAAAAGAACATGTCTACAAGCCAAAAACAGCTATTTTATCGTCTAAAATAAAATTTTTATCTGGTTGTAATCTTCCTGAGAACTCGGGGAAAATAGTTTTAAAAGAAAATTTTTATAAATATCATCAAAAAGTAGCAAGGACAAATTCGATTTTTAAAATAAATCTGTCTGATATTGCTAATAATTTACTTGCGATTAATAATTCTTTTATTCATATTCGAATAAATGTAATCGATAACATTTTAACTCGTCCGCCTCCATTTTCGTTCACTAAAAACAAACCATCAACTAAATCTACTGTATTAATTTTAATAATATAGTTATAAATGAACAATTTAAGAAAAATAATAAGCGCAATTGTAGTGATGATAACATGCAATTTGAATGCGCAAACACTTATCTTCAAAGAAGATTTTGGGAAAAGTACAATAAGAACATCATCTCAATATGTACCACAAACAGGAAAAGATGGAAGTTTAGGCTTCTTCAAACACGGATCTTCTTTTTATCGACTTGCAGATAAATATTTGTCTGATTTATCAACTTTACCTTCAACCAATACTTATGGTACAAATAAAGGTAGTTATAACCAGGATGTGTGGAATATTGATAATGGTTTTTATGCCGTAATAGCACCAAGCCATATTTATGATATGACTAAAGTAATGCCAGATGGTAATAATATTGGATGGATTGGAGAATGGTGGTACAATCAAAATCCAAAACCAGCAGATCATACTGATGGATCTTTGGACGGAGCTGTATTGGTAGTAAATGGAGGTATGGTTCTTAACCAATATTACCGTCGAGTAGTGCAATTAGAACCAGGTAAAACTTATAAAGTATCTGCTTTTATCTATGGAGCAGGAGGAAATAAAGTAGGAGTAAGTTTTGAGGCACAAGATATACTAACAGAAAAAGTATTAGGATCATCCAACATTGATCATAATATTACAGATTTTTCTGAAAATGCTAAGAATGTAATGAGATTAAGTGCTGCTAATACTTGGGAGCAAAAAACATGGACTTTTAAAGCTCCGAATGACGCAAATTGTATTAATATAGCTGTGGCGCTAAGGAATAACATTGCATCAAATGATGGTAATGATTTTTTTGTAGATGATATTACATTAGAAGAAACAACAGAAACTGGTACAGAGTATGACTGTCCAGATACTAATGTTGTAATTGATAATATAATTAAAGCAACAGATGACCATGTAGATTTATCAACTACTTCTAGTATTAATATTATAGATAATGATTTATACGGAACCAATGGAACAAAAGTAGTATTAACAGGAAATAATAAAAACTCTACAATTTCTATAATTGGAGAATGGCCTGCGGAAGCTATTTTAGACACTGAGACTGGTATTGTTACATTTACAAGTGGATTCGTACCACCAGTTGGAGGATTAAGATATCAAATATGTAGTTTAATTGGTATTTGTTCTTCTGCAACAATTACTGTAACAGGAGGAGGTACAACTCCAACTCCCGGAACATCTTGTACAAAAACGCCAAATACAACAACAGCAACTTCTTTTACCAATGTTGGAGTTTCTGCAATGTCAACAAAATTAGAGAATTGGCCAACTGCAATTCCAAATGGATTTTTAGCATTAGAATCTTCAACAAAAGGTTTCGTCATTACAAGAACTGTTGATGTAGTTAAAATTGTTGATGCAAAAGAAGGAATGATTGTGTATGATACAACCGAAAAATGTGTCAAATTATATAATGGAACAATTTGGCATTGTATCGAGAAAAGTTGTAACGAATAAAGATTATTTAAAATGAAAAATATAATATACGCTGCTATTTTATGCGGTTTTGCATCAATTTCTTTTGGTCAAGTGTCAATTGGTAAAAATGCAGTGGATGGGAATAATACAATTTTAGATTTCGAAGAATCAACAACAAACGGAATTATTTTACCAGCTGTTACTACTGTACCTACAGGTTTGGATGCAACGAATAATGGTGGAACCTTTGCTTTTGACTTAACAGATTCTAAAGTGAAAATGTATGAGAATGGTATTTGGGTTGAGTTAAGTGATGTTGGAGAAAAAACAGTTTTATTAACAAATTCTTCTAATGAAGTAGGTGATGGAGTAATTATTGGAGCAGAAACATCTGCTGCAACAGGAATTTTAGTTTTAGAATCGGATAAAGATGCGATGATTTTACCTAAGGTTAATCAACCTGAAATTAATGTAAAAAGTCCATATCCTGGAATGATTTGTTACGATACAGCAAGTAAAACTGTTGCCATTTTTGATGGTAAAGTTTGGAATTATTGGAAATAATCATTCAATCTATTCATAAAAAAATGCGAGAAAACTTCTCGCATTTTTTATTATTATTTAACTGCTTTTATTTTTCCATTCATTGTTGCAAAATGACCAGGGAAAGAACATAAGAAATCGTATGTACCTTCTTCTAAAGTAAATTTGATTTGATCATTTTCTTTACCTCCTAACAATTTTGTATGCGCAATAATTTCTGATTGTAATTCGGTCGGAATATAATCTGTTGCCTTAGCAGAAGCTGCTGTATTTGCAAAAGCAGAAGCATCAGAACCTGGTTTTAATAAAATAAAATTATGTCCCATTGCTTCTTTTGACATTTCACCAGCATTCATTAAGATTAAAGTTACTTCTTCGCCAGCTTTCACTGTAAATTCAGTTTTATCGTAGCGCATGTCATCACTCGCTTTCAAAACAATATGATTGTTTGTAGCAGGCGTAGCTGTAGAAGTTTCAGCATCTTCTGATGGAGCTGTACTATAATCTATTTCTGGTTGAGTTGATTCATCTTTCTTAGAACCTCCGCAGCTCATCATCAAAATTGCCGCGAAACTCATCAAAGCTATTTTTTTCATTATTTCAATTTTTTGTTTGATATAAAAATAATGAAATTCAGTAACTTAAAAAAGTTTACTCAGTCTAAATAGAACTGATTTTAAACAGATAAATATCTAAGGAATATCCAAATATTTGTGTGTTTGTAAAGAATAACGCCATTTCGGATTTTCTTTCACATATTCCACAATCAATGGAAGATTTTTGTCGCGTTTGCTCCATTCTGTTTGCAAGAAAAGCGTACAATCTTTTCCAACACGAGCAGCTTGTTCTTCGGCAAATTGAAAATCGTGATTATTGAACACAATACATTTCAATTCATTTGCAGCTTCGCAAACCTCGTCTAACGGCAACATTAATTTTTTTGGAGAAAGACAAACCCAATCAATTTCTCCACTCAACGGATAAGCACCCGAAGTTTCGATGTGAATTCTTGCACCTTTTTCGTGTAGTTTTTTTGTCAAATAAGTCAAATCCCACATCAAAGGTTCTCCTCCTGTAATGATGATTGTTTTGGCCTGAGAAGTTGCCAAGTCTACCAATTCATCAACATTAGTTAAGGGATGCTTGTCAGCATCCCAACTATCTTTTACATCGCACCAATGGCAACCAACATCACAACCTCCTAATCGAATAAAATAAGAAGCCACACCTGTGTACATTCCTTCACCTTGAATTGTGTAAAAATGCTCCATAACAGGCAATAATTTCCCTTCTTGTATCAATTGTTGTTCTTCTGCAGTTGTTGATGCAATGTGTATCATAATTTTATTTTTTGTTGTTGTATGCCAACAATGTGTTTTTTAATAACATAGCGCGTGTCATAGGTCCAACTCCTCCTGGAACTGGCGTTATCCATGATGCTTTTTCTTTTACATTATCAAAATCTACATCACCAGCTAATCTAAATCCTCGTGGATTAGTTTCGTCATCAACGCGTGTAATTCCTACGTCAACGATAACCGCTCCATCTTTTACCATATCAGCTTTTAAGAAACCTGGAACACCTAAAGCAGTGATCACAATATCAGCTTCTTTTGTAAATTGTTCTAAATTTTGAGTTTTCGAATGAGTTAATGTAACTGTACTGTTTCCAGGATTTCCGTTTTTACTCATCAAAATACTCATTGGGCGACCAACGATGCGAGAACGACCAATCACAACTGTATGTTTACCAGTTGTATCAATGTTGTAACGCTCTAACATTTCCATAATTCCGTAAGGTGTAGCAGGTAAAAATGTTTCCATTTCTAATGCCATTTTACCAAAATTCATTGGATGAAAACCATCTACATCTTTCTTAGGATCAATTGCATTGATAACTGCTTCTTGATCGATGTGTTTTGGTAATGGCAATTGCACGATAAATCCGTCTAATGTATCATCATTGTTCCATTTTTCAATTTCTGCAATCAAATCTTCTTGAGAAATTGTATCAGGCAAACGTAATTCTGAAGACTCGAAACCTACAAAATGACAATCCTTGATTTTATTGTCAACATAGGTCTGAGAAGCACCATTACTTCCTACTAAAATTGCACCCAAATGTGGTACACGAACTCCTTGGTCCTTGTAATTCTGCACCAGCTCCTTGATCTCTTGTTTGATCTCTTTTGCCAGTTTAATACCGTCTAAAATTTGCATTGTTTTGTTGTGTTTGCGCAAAGATACGGACAAATTGGAAAATAAATCATTAAGTTTTGAGTTGATGATTTTCTGATTAAATACTNNTCGTTGTGAAGTGGTTTTAGCATTATTGATATTTTTTCTGCGATTCTTTTAAGTAATTAAAAACTTGTGTTGTGTTCATTTTTTTTAGAATTTATATTAAAAATAAACATGCCAGTTTCGAAATTGAAATAATAATCTTTTTCTCCATTTTTCAATTGAAACCATTCCAACAAACCATTTGTAAGATTAACACCAATCCAATTGATTTGTGAAGTTTTCAGATCGAAAATAAAATTATCATTCGGATTATTTGTGGTGATATAATGTGTTTTGTCGTCCAAAACATATAAAACACCACTTCCTTGAAACGCTTTCATTTTTAAGAATTTTGATTGTAGATTTCCAAAGTTATAACGCAAAACTGCTTTAAATTCTACATTTGGAGGAACTTGTGTTAACAAAGCATTTTGTTTCTTTTCGCGTGATTTACTTGCCCAAAAAGTTATTCCAAGAAGTAGTGCAAATGGAGAAAAAAACAAAATAATGATGATAGTAATGAAAGAATGTTATCCATAGTAGGTTGATTTAGGTTGTGTTAAGATACAAAAAAAAAGCTGTTAGTTTTCTAACAGCTTTTTTGAAATTTTATAAAGTTTGATTTTATTACAAATTACTCATTTTTTCTTCTACAACTTTTCGTTCTTGTACAATCAAATGATCTTCTTCTGTCGGAAATTGAAAAATTCCAGAATTGATGCTTTCAATGCGTTTCAAGACTTCGTAAGATGCTTTTGCTTTTGTAAAATCTTCTCGATTGAGATAAATACGAATCGCTTTCATAAACGTCAAAATATTTTTCTTTTTCAATTCATCTGCCAACAAAAATTGATCGCGTTCTTCGTTTGCTTCCAATAAAGTCGACAAATTATTGTCATCAATTTTGTAATACGATTGTAACATTTGATTGAAAATAATCAAAAAACCTTCATCTGCATTTCCAACTTCTAACGAAATGATTCGAGCCAATGTTTTGTTTAATTCTTGAATATATTTTGAAATAAAATCTTGTTTAATCATCTTAATCTAATTTTTTAGACAACTTTTCGAAAGTTTTTTTTGCGTTTTTATCTTCGTATAAAATCTTATGAACAGCGTTGATAATTGGCGCTTTTATTTGGTATTGCTCGTTCATAATTGCCACACCTTTTGTCGCATAGTAACCTTCGGCAACCATATTCATCTCCAAAATAGCAGATTTTACGGTGTAACCTTTTCCAATCATATTTCCGAACATTCGATTTCGTGAAAAGAACGAATATCCTGTTACCAACAAATCGCCTAAATAAGCCGAATCGTTAATTTTACGCTTCATAGGACTTGCAGTTTTTAAAATATGATTCATTTCTCGAATCGCATTACTCATCAAAACTGCTTGGAAATTATCTCCATAACCCAAACCATGCGCTATACCTGCTGCAATCGCGTAAATATTTTTCAATACCGCGCCAAATTCAGTTCCGTAAATATCGTTTGAAAGTTTTGTTTTGATAAAATCACAAGCCAAACAATCCGCAGCAATTTGTGCTTTGTTTTCGTCTTGCGCCGCAATTGTCAAATATGAAAGACGCTCCAAAGCTACTTCTTCAGCGTGACAAGGTCCACTTACAATTCCTAATTGTTCTTCTTTTACGTCGAATTTATCAAACAAATATTGTCCAACCAATTGATAATGATCTGGAATAATTCCTTTGATTGATGTCACTACAAATTTATCTGTCAACGGAACAGTTAATTTACTCAAACAATCGACAACGTAAATAGATGGCACAACCAAAAAGATGATATCCGAATTCATGACAACTTCGTTGATATCCGTTGAAATTTTAAGCTTTTCTGACTTAAATTCGACATCAGTTAAATAATTTGGATTGTGTCTATTTCGCTCTAAATATCCTTTTACGTATTCATCTTTTACCCACCAGTTGAAAGTTTCAAGGTTTTTATTCAGCATTTTTGCAATCGCAGTTGCCCAGCTTCCATTCCCTATTAATCCAACTTTACGATTAGATAACTCTATCATAATATATGTATTGAATAGACAAAGTTAATTAATTTGTAGCTTAGGTATTTTGAATTTTACGAAAAGAAACTCAATTTTGTAAAAATTTTAACGACTTTGTATAAAAAGCTTTTTAGTGAGACCATTATCTACGGTATTGGCTCTATATTGCCGAGGGTAATTATTTTAGCATTGAATTTTTTTATTATCAAGCAAGTTGATAATTCAGATTTTGCAATGTTTTCTCAATTATATTCTGCGGTTTCTTTCCTGAATGTCATTTTAACATTTGGTTTCGAGACTGCATTTTTCCGTTATGCAACCGAAGAAGGAATGTATCAAAAAGTGTTGAATACAGCTTTTTGGTTTATGGTGATGAGTTCTACTGCAATGCTCGTTTTAGTTTTTCTTTTTTTACAACCTCTGGCAGATTCTGCAAATTATAGCGATCACCCAGAATATATTTTGTGGTTTGCGTGGATTGCTTTTTTTGATGCAATTTGTGTGATCCCTTTTGCAGTTCTACGTTTTAAAAATCGACCAATATTATATACAACAATTCGCGTAATTCAGAATGTTTTTCAAGCAGTTTTGACAATTGGTTTGTTGTATTATGTTTCGAAAGATTTTATGCTAGGTTTAGGTTTTGATAATGCGATTTCCTATCCTTTTATAGCGAATTTATTAGCGAGTATTTTAGGATTTGTATTATTAATAGGCGTTGTACGTCATGTTCAATTCAAATTTGATCAATCACTTTTCAAACAAATGTTTTTGTACGGTTATCCGATTATGATTGCTGGTTTGGGGTATATTTTAAATGAAAATTTCGATAAATTAGTTCAACGACAATTAATAGATCCAGCAGCAGCGGGTTCTTATGGTGCTTGTTACAAATTAGCAACATTAATGACGCTTTTCGTTACAGCTTATCGAATGGGAATAGAACCATTTTTCTTTAAAGTTGCCAAAAAAGGAGATGCAAAACAGACATACGCGAATATTTTGTTCTTTTTCAGTATCATTTGTAATATTGTAATTCTTGGAATTTTAGCAAATATTGACTGGATTAAGAAAATATTTGTTCCAAATTCAACGTATTGGAATGCTTTAGATATTGTCCCAATTATTTTAATTGCGAATTTATTTTTCGGAATTTATTATAACCTTTCAACATGGTACAAAGTAACGGATAGAACAAGTATCGGAACTATAATTTCATTGGTTGGTGGTGCGATTACTATTATTTTGAATGTTTTTTTATTGCCAAAATATGGTTTTATGGTTTCTGCCTGGACAACTTTATTGGCGTATGGTGTAATGATGGTGATTTCGTACATTTGGGGTCAGAAAGTTTATCCGATTCCGTATAAAGTCAATAAAATTGTACTTTACATGGGAATTGCAATTGCTTTAGCATGTACAAATTATTACATTCTCGATTCTAATTTGATTATTGGTAATCTGATTCTTATCGTGTACATTGCGTTTATTGCATTTGCGGAAAAAAATACACTTAAAAAACTAAGAAAATAAAGATGAAAGTAAAAGTTATCAACATCTCGAAACACGCTTTACCAGAATATAAAACAGCTTTATCGGCTGGAATGGATTTAACAGCTAACATTGATGCACCAATCGAATTAAAACCTTTGGAAAGAAGATTAATTCCAACAGGATTGAGCATCGAATTACCAGCAGGTTACGAAGCACAAGTTCGTCCTCGTAGTGGAATGGCGTTAAAATATGGTTTAACTTGTTTGAATTCTCCTGGAACAATTGATGCAGATTATCGTGGAGAAATCGGTGTTATTTTAGCTAATGTTTCAAACGAAGCCGTTACAATCAACGATGGGGAGCGTATTGCACAATTAGTGATCGCGAAACACGAAACGGTTGAGTGGGAAGAATCTAACGCTTTAAATGAAACTGAACGCGGAGCTGGAGGTTTCGGAAGTACAGGAAAACAATAATTTTTTTGTCATTCTGAGCTTGTCGAAGAATCTAAAAAAGAAGTAATTCAATTATAAAATATCAATCTAACAAAAAATATTTTTAGAAATAAAATGAAAATTATTATCCCAATGGCAGGACGTGGTTCACGTTTACGCCCTCATACATTAACAACACCAAAACCATTAATTCCAATTGCAGGAAAACCAATCGTGCATCGTTTGGTAGAAGATATTGCGAAGGTTTGTTCAGAAAAAATTGACGAAATTGCTTTTGTAATTGGTGATTTTGGAGCTGAGGTTGAAGCTGATTTAATTGCAATTGCAGAAAAATTAGGAGCAAAAGGAACAATTTGTCATCAATTGGAGCCGCTTGGAACAGCGCATTCTATTTGGATGGCAAAAGAAGCTTTGGATGGACCAACGGTTGTGGCGTATGCAGACACATTATTTCGTGCAGATTTCAAATTAGATATGGAATCGGATGGCGTTGTTTGGGTAAAACAGGTCGATAATCCTTCGGCTTTTGGCGTTGTGAAATTAGATGATAACAGTGTTATTACAGATTTCGTTGAAAAACCAAAAGAATTTGTTTCGGATTTGGCGATTATTGGGATTTACTTTTTCCGTGATGGACAAAAGTTATATAAAGAAATTGAATATTTATTAGAAAATGATATTCAAAAAGGTGGAGAATATCAATTGACAGATGCATTAGAAAATATGCGTGCTGCAGGTGATAAATTTACGCTTGGAAAAGTGGACGAATGGATGGATTGTGGTAATAAAGCGGTTACAGTTGACACCAATACACGTGTGTTGAATCTGGATAAAGAAGATTTCAAAACGATTCATTCTTCTGCAAAAATTGACAATTCATTAATCATTGAACCATGTTTTATTGGAGAAAATGTCGTGATTAAAAATTCGAATATCGGACCTTTTGTTTCATTAGGAAATGGAACGGTTGTTGAAAACTCGAATATTGATAACAGTTTGATTCAAGAAAATTCAATCATCAGTAATGCAAATCTTACAGATACAATGATCGGAAACAATGCCAAATATTATGGTGTTTCGCGTAGTATTAGTTTAGGAGATTACTCCGAATTGGACTTCAAATCATACGAAGCTTAAAAAATTATGATCAAAAAATTAACGTATATCTTTTGTTTAGGAGTTCTTGCAACAGCTTGTAACACTCAGAAAGTGGCAAAAGTAGATAAAGATAATACAGAAGTTGTTTCGGCTTCTTCAAAAATTATTCAGCAAACCTTATCAAAAAAATCATCATTCAAAGATTTGACGATTAAGGCAAAAGTTTCAGCAGATTTGGGAGATGTAAATGCTACAATTGCTGTGGAAAATGGACAAAAGATATGGGTTAATGCAACAAAATTTGGATTTACAGGTGCTCGCGCATTGATTACGCCTGATGGTTTTTCAGCTTTTGAAAAGTTAGGTGGAACATATTATGAAGGAGATTTTTCTATTGCAAATAAATTATTGAAAGTTGATTTTGTCGATTATCAAAAATTACAAAATTTGATGTTAGGAAAAGTTTTCGTTGATCTAAATCCTACAGATTATACAGCTACTTTTACAGATAATCAATATACGATTACATATAATAAAAATCAAGCGATTGCGACTTCTCCAAAAGAAGGCGAATATATACAAACATATGTTTTTGATAATGGTTTCCGATTGAAAGAAGCACATCTGAAAGATCCAAAACGAAAAATGGAAGTTGATTTGGCTTACGACAATTGGGTAAAAGCTGGAGCAGAGGAATTTCCGAAAAATGTTAAAATTATTATAAAAGAGAAAAAAACGCGTCAAATAGACTTGGAATATAATAGTTTTACGTTTCAGGAAACGAACACACCGTTCTCAATTCCAGATGGGTATAAGAAAAAAGAAATAAAATAATGAAGTTTGTTTTATCAACTGTACTTTTAACGTTGTCATTATCAGTGTTTGCGCAGGTTCCGTACAATAAAGCGAACTTACAAAAACAGAATGCTCAGCTTAAAAAAGAGATTATAAACTTAAACAAACAACTCGAGGTTAATAAGCAAAATTCGAAGTTAAATGTTGATTTTGTGCAGAATTTGACGAAAAAAATTCAGGTACAAACAAAATTAGTTAACAACTTATCGAAAGAAAAACGCTTTATCGAGGACGAAATTTATTTAACTCAATTAGAGATTAATAAACTTTCGCGCGAGTTGGTTGAGCTAAAAAAAGACTACAAACAGGTTTTGGTTCGAGCATATAAGAACAAATCTGTTGAAAATAAATTACTTTTTGTGCTTTCTTCTAAAAGTTTGGGAGAAGCATATCGTCGTATCAAATATTTAGAAAAATATTCGGCTTTTCAATTAGGACAAGCAAATGAAATTATCGGTAAACAAACTGATATTCAGACGAAAAAAGCAAAAAAAGAAAAAGCGAAAGACGAAAAAGAAAAAGTACTTTCTCAGCAAACTTTGTTTAGTCAAAATCTTGAAAAAGAACGATTAACAAAAGAGAAAGCGGTCGAAGAATTCCGTAAAAACGAAGGTGTTATTGCTGCTGAAATTAATGCAAAAGAAGCACAACAACGTCAAATTGATGCACAGATTAAAGCAATTATTGAAGAAGAGATTCGACAAGCAAAGATTCGTGCAGAAAAAGATTTAAAAGATTGGAACGAAGCTAAACGAGGAAATACAATTGCATCTTATAATGAGTATTTAAGAGATAACCCAAAAGGAGATTATGCGAAATCAGCTCGTACAGCTATTTTAAGAATTGAGAATGATGCCAAAGCATGGAATATTGCACGTTCAGCGCATACAAAACAAGCGTATCAATCTTATTTAAATCATCATCCAACAGGAAGTTTCGTATCTACAGCAAAAACAGAAGTTGCTAAATTTGAACAATTAGAACGCGAAGCTGAAGCAGAACGTCAACGTATCATTGCACAACGTAAAGCAGAAGAGGAAGCTCGTTTGAAAGCTCAAAAAGAAGAAGATGCTCGTAAAATTGCAGCAGCTAAAGCTGAAGCTGAGCGTAAAGCGAAGATAGAAGCTGAGCAGAAAGTTGTTGTAAAAGTGCCAGAAAAAGAACGTGTTGTAAAAGTAGATGCAGTAAAACCAGCTGAGACTTTTGCAGAACGTCCAGATTCTGAAGGTATTTCGGGAGAATTCTCATCAAACAAAGGTCGTCTACCTTGGCCTGTTGATAAAGGAACGGTTGTAAGTAGATTTGGAGCTAATTCTCACCCAGTTTTATCTAATATTACAACGCAAAATAGTGGTGTTGATATTTCAACTTATCGTGGAGCACATGCACGTGCTGTTTACGAAGGAACTGTTCAAGCTGTAATGAGTGTATCTGGAAATGGTAAGTCTGTATTGGTAAGACATGGTTCGTATTATTCAGTTTATACAAACTTATCAAGTGTAAGTGTTTCGAAAGGTGATGATGTAAAACGTGGTCAGTCTTTAGGAATTATCTATACAAGTGGAGATGGAGAAACAATCATGAATTTCCAAGTTTGGAGCGGAACAACAAAACAAAATCCTGCTTCTTGGGTAGCGGGAATGTAATAAATTAATTATATATTTGCATTAAAATCAATTCAGTATGGGATTAGGAGGTAAAGAATGGATCGTAATCGTACTTGTTGTGTTATTATTATTCGGAGGAAAGAAAATTCCTGAATTAATGAAAGGATTAGGTTCTGGATTAAACGAATTCAAGAAAGCAACAAAAGATGATAACAAATCAGAAGCTACTGAAAGTACTTCTGACAAAAAAGAAAATTAAAATATATTTTTAATTAGATAATAGAGCATTGTAGTTGCGTATACAATTACAATGCTTTTATTTTATAAACTAAAACAAAACATGAAATTCACAGATAAAGCTTGGTCTATTTTTAATCAAAGTATCAATGATTATCACAAATATGATGATGTAAATCGTCAAATCGAAAATCCATATAGCGAAGAAGATTTAATCGCTCATTTATTGTACAAAAAAAATTGGATTGATACAGTTCAATGGCATTTAGAAGATATTATTCGTGATCCACAAATTGATCCAGTAGAAGCATTAAGCTTAAAACGTTGGATTGATAAATCAAACCAAGAACGTACAGATATGGTAGAATATGTGGATAGCTGGTTTTTACAACAATATGCGAATGTAGAAGTAAAAGCAGATGCAACTTACAATACAGAATCTCCTGCGTGGGCTGTAGACCGTTTTTCTATTTTATCGCTTAAGGTTTATCACATGAAACAAGAGGTAGAACGTGAGGATGCAACACCGGAGCATAAAGCAGCTTGTCAAGTGAAATTAGATGTTTTGAATCAACAACATCAAGATTTATCAACAGCGATTGAAGAATTGTTGGCTGATTTTGAAGCAGGTAAAAAATACATGAAAGTGTATAAACAAATGAAAATGTATAATGACGAGGATTTGAATCCAGTTCTTTATGCAAACAAGAAATAATTTTCAGAAAAATTAATAAAATATAGAAAACTCATCTTTTTTGGATGAGTTTTTTTATTGCGTACAAATATGTTAATTTCATCTAATCAAAACATTAGAATGAAAAAACTGAAATTTATTACTTGCTTTACCTTATTTATTTTTGGTACACAATTGTATGCGCAATATGCTGCAGTAAAAGATTTAACCACGAGGCAATTTCCGTGGTTGAAGAATAAAGTTGTACTCAAAGAGATTTCAAAAGAGAATGATGAAGATGTCTTTGTAATCGAAACGAAAAAAGATAAACTATATATATCAGCATCGTCTACAAGTGCAGCTTCGCGCGGATTAGATTGGTATGCGAAACATGTGGCACACCAAAGTATTTCGCATATGGGCGATAACAAATCGCAGCTTGCCAAACTTCCGCAAATTAATCAACCAATTAAAAAGAAATCATTTGTTCCATATCGTTATGCATTAAATTATTGTACGATCAACTATTCGTTTAGCTTTTATACATGGGAAGAATGGGAGAAAGAATTGGATTGGATGGCGCTGAATGGTGTCAATATTATGTTAGCGCCAGTTGGGACTGAAAAAGTTTGGTACAACACATTGATCAAAATGGGTTATTCGGATGAAGAAGCCAAAGCTTTTATTCCAGGTCCTGCGTTTACAGCTTGGTGGTTAATGGGAAATCTTGAAGGCTGGGGCGGTCCTGTGAGCAATCAATTAATAGATCAACAAGCAGAATTGCAAAAAAAGATTCTGAAACGAATGAAAGAGTTAGGAATCGAGCCTATTTTACAAGGTTTTTATGGAATGGTTCCGCACGATTTGAAAACGAAAAAAGGATACGAAGATGCACCAGTTATCGATCAAGGAAATTGGGTGTTCACAGAATTTACGCGTCCAGCTATTTTAGTTCCTACCACTTCTCATTTCGAGAATGTTGCTAACATTTACTACGATGAGATGAAGAAATTGTATGGAAATGACATCAAATATTTTGGCGGTGAACCTTTTCACGAAGGAGGGAAAACAAAAGGAGTTAATGTGCCAGAAGTAGCGCAACACGTGCAACAAACCATGCAAAAGAATTATCCAAATTCGACGTGGGTTTTACAAGGTTGGCAAAACAATCCTTCGGATGATATTTTAAAAGGTCTTAAAAAAGAGAATACTTTAATCATTGAATTGTTTGGAGAAAATACAGATAATTGGTACAAAAGAAAAGGATATAACGGTACAAGTTTTATTTGGTCAAATGTGAGTAATTTCGGAGAAAAGAATGGTTTGTACGGAAAATTACAACGTTTTATTGATGAAGTTTATCGCGCCAAAAACTCTGAATATGGACAATATTTGAAAGGTGTCGGAATTATTCCAGAAGGAATTATCAACAATCCTGTTGCTTACGATTTGATGTTGGATTTGGCTTGGCAAGATGAAAAACCAAATCTTGACGAATGGCTAAAAAATTATACAATTTATCGATACGGAAAAGAAAATCAAGATATCATAAATGCTTGGAAAGGTTTTGCACAAACAGTTTATTCAAGTCCAGAAGTTTACCAAGAAGGACCTTCGGAAAGTATTTATTGTGCGCGTCCTTCGTTGAACGTCAATCCAGTTTCATCTTGGGGAACACGTAAGAGAAATTACGATATTAAACAATATAAGGAAGCTGTAAAATTATTTGTGAAAGCAGATGAAGAATTCAAAAATGTAGAAACGTATCAAACCGATAAAATCGATTTTCTTCGTCAAGTTTGGGCAGATAAAGGTGATGATGCTAATGCGCGAATGGTTGCTGCGATAAATTATCAAGATAAAGAACGTATCCAAAAAGCTGGAAATAATTTTATCGAAATGGTAAAATTGCAAAATGAATTATTAGGAAATAGTAAATATTTTACGCTGAATCGTTGGGTAGAAGAAGCTAAAGATTTTGGAAAGAATTTGCCTGATGCTCAAAACGTGATGTACAATGCAAAAGGACAAATTACGTTTTGGGGACCAGATACGTTGCCGCGTACGACGCTGAGAGATTACGCGCACAAAGAATGGAACGGATTACTTGGTTCGCTTTATTTGGAGCGTTGGAAAGTCTTTGTGGAGAATTCTATAAATGGTAAAATCTCAAATCCAGAAGATTTTTATAAAATGGAAGTTGAGTGGTCGAAGAAACAAGATTTGTATCAACCCAAAAAATCAACGCCAGAAGAATTTAAAAAGCTTCAAGCTAAAATTTTAGAATAATTATAAAGTTGAAATTACCTCGTATTGAAAAATATGAGGTATTTTTATAATTACTGTAAAATTTCACACATGAAGAAAAATTATTTCAAACCCTTACTTTTAGGAATAAGTTTATTTTCGATTTCGGTTTTTGGTCAACAAGAGAAACCAAAATACGATTATCAAGAAGCTTTCAAACCATTTTTTTATCAGAATAATGCAACAGAAACTCGTTCAGCGAGTGGAAAACCAGGTCATAATTATTGGCAAAATCGTGCGGATTATAATCTGAATGTTAGTTTGAATGAAGAAAAAAATGAAATTTCTGGAACATCTGAAATTACATATACCAACAATAGTTTTGATGATTTAGACTTTTTGTGGTTACAATTGGATCAAAATTTATTCAAAAAAGAATCTCGTGGAAGTGCTTTATTACCAATTTCTGGAAGCCGTTATGGCGATTCAACTTCTGAATTTGAAGGAGGTTATAAAATTAAATCTGTTCAAATCGACGGAAAAGAAGCGAAATACACTGTTTCAGATACGCGTATGCAAATTGATTTGATTAATCATTTGAAAGCGCGTGGAGGAAAAACAAAAATCAAGATTGAATATTCGTTTGTTTCGCCTAATTATGGAGCAGATAGAATGGGAGTTGAGCCGACTAAAAATGGAAAGATTTTTACGATGGCACAATGGTTTCCTCGCATGGCGGTTTACGATGACATCATGGGATGGAATACGTTGCCATATCTAGGTCCAGGAGAATTTTATCTGGAATATGGAGATATAACAGCTAATATAACGGTTCCTTCATCGCATTATGTAGTTGGTTCGGGAGAATTATTGAATGAAAATGAAGTCTACTCAAAAGAAGAAGTAAACCGATGGAACAAAGCAAAATCGAGTGATAAAACCGTTATTATTCGTTCTGCTGATGAGGTAAACAAAGCGACAAAAGTTGCAAAAGGAACAAAAACGTGGAAATTTAAAATTCAGAATACACGCGATTTTGCTTGGGCTTCATCATCTTCATTTATCTTAGATGCAGCAAAAATTAATCTTCCAAGTGGTCAAAAATCGTTAGCAATTTCGGCTTATCCAGTAGAAAGTGATGGAAATGATGCTTGGGGAAGATCGACAGAATATACAAAAGCTTCTATTGAACATTACTCAAAACAATGGTTAGAATATCCTTACCCAGCGGCGACAAATGTGGCAGGAAATGAGGGCGGAATGGAATATCCGGGAATTGTTTTTTGTCATTTGACTTCGAAAGGAGAAAGTCTTTGGGGAGTTACAGATCACGAATTTGGACATATTTGGTTCCCGATGATTGTTGGTTCTAATGAACGTGTTCATGGTTGGATGGACGAAGGTTTTAATACGTTTATCAATGATATTTCGACAAAGAATTTCAACAATGGTGAATATTACAAAAAGCAATCTGCACAACGAATGGCAGGTTATTTATTCAGCGATAATCTTGAACCTGTAACGACTCAACCGGATAATATGCGTGAAAGAAATATAGGTGCGTTGTTGTATTATAAGCCGGGAGCGGGAATGAAAGTTTTGCGTGAAACAATTTTGGGCGAAGAAAAATTTGATAAAGCATTGCGTCAATACATCAAATATTGGGCATATAAACATCCAACACCAGAAGATTTTTTCCGTACAATGGAAAATGTTTCAGGAGAGGAATTATCGTGGTTTTGGAGAGGTTGGTTCTTGAATAAATGGACAATTGATCAAGGAATTAACAGCGCAAAATATGTAGATGGCGATTATAAAAAAGGCTTGATTTTGAAAGTGGAGAACTTTGGACAATTGCCAATGCCAACAACTGTTCAAGTGAATTTTAAAGATGGAACTTCGCAAGAAGTTAAATTACCGATTGAAGTTTGGAAACGTAATACAGAATGGACTTTCAAAGTGCCTTCAACAAAAGAAGTTTCGACGATTAAATTGGATCCAAATGGAGCTTTACCAGATATTGATTTGAAGAATAATACATTCAATATGGCGGAGGCAAAACCTGTTGAAAAAATTAATCCAAAAGAATACGAAGGTACATTTACGAATAAACAAATCAATGCTGAATTTGTGTTGAAAGCTGAAAACGATAAATTGAATTTAGTTTTTGGTGGACAAACTATTCCGTTAGATTATCAAGGTGATGGTAAATTTGTGAATGAACAAGGCGGTTTGGAATTGACTTTTGCAAAAGATAAAAAGACATTTTCTGTAGAAGAAGCTGGACAAAAATTCGAGTTTACGAAGAAGTAAATTTGTTCTAAGTTGTCATACTGAACTCATTTCAGCATCTCATCAGAAAAGTAAATCACATCAGGAAAATAAAAAAACCACTTCGCAAGAAGTGGTTTTTTATTGACTATTATTTTTGAGATGTACCTTCTGGTTTAAGATATAAATCGAAGTAATCTGTAATTTTTTGCATCAAATGAACGCGATCTTTTCCACGAACATTATGCTCATGCCCAGGATAAACAAAGTAATCCATTTGAACACTATTTTTCACCGCTTCGCGAATAAAATCAATCGAATGTTGCCAAACAACCACATTATCTTGCGCTCCGTGAATCATTAATAATTTACCTTTTAAGTCTTTTACACGATTAATTAAATTCGTGTTTTTGAAACCTTCAGGATTATCTTGAGGCGATTCCATGTAACGTTCCGTATACATAATTTCGTATTGCGTCCAATCTAAAACTGGTCCACCAGCAACTCCAACTTTAAAAACGTCAGGTTTACGTAACATGAATGATGTTGTCATAAATCCACCATAAGACCAACCATGAATTCCCATACGTTCCGCATCTACGAAAGGTAAAGTTTTCAAGAAATCGACACCTTTCATTTGGTCATTCATTTCTGTAGTTGCTACATTTCCGTGAATCGCTTGCTCAAATTTAAGACCTCTATTCGCAGATCCGCGTCCGTCCATTGTAAAGACAACATAACCTTTTTCCGCTAAATGATCGTACCAAAGATTTCCTGTTGCAGGAAAACGATTTGTGATTAATTGCGCGTGAGGACCATTGTACAAATAAACGATAACTGGATATTTTTTCGAAGAATCAAAGTTTGTAGGATAAATCAATTTTCCATACAAATCTGTTCCATCATCTGCTTTTAATGTTACATTTTCAACTTTCGCTGTGTTGTAATTTGCCAAAGGATTTTGAGCAGTTAAGATATTTTGTTTGAATTTTCCATTTGCATCCAACACATCAATTTTACGAGGCGTGTTATCATTGCTCCAATTATCAATTGCATATTCTCCATTCGTTGAAACCGAAACATTGTGCGTTCCTGCATCTGTTGTTATTTTACGCAATTTTCCATTCTCCCAATTCACTGTATATAAATGACGATCTTTCGGAGAATCTTTTGTTGTTATAATTAAGAATTCTTTTTTCTTCGCATTTTCGCCAACAAGATCCGTTACAATCCAATCTCCTTTTGTGATTTGGTTTAATAATTTTCCGTCTGTATTGAAGCGATACAAATGCATAAAACCATCACGTTGCGACCACCAAACAAACTCGTTATTTTTTCCTGGAATAAAATGTAATTCGTTTTGAGGTTCTACATATTTTGCATCATCTTCTTTGAATAATGTTTTAATCAATTTCCCTGAAGTTGCATCATATTGATTCAATTCCATGTGTTTTTGATTACGAGAAAGTAACGCAATATAAATATGTTTTTCATCTGGCGACCACGTAACCGAAGTTAAATAGTGATCGACTTCTGGATGAGTTTCTAAGAAAATCGTTTTTTGAGTGGTTGGATTATAAACGCCTAACGTAACGGTATGATTTTTTGTTCCAGCAAATGGATATTTGATGTTTTTATTCACTGCAGGTTGCACAGACCAATCGATAATTGGATAATCTGTAACCGCTGTTTGATCCATTCTATAAAACGCAACTAAATTCCCTTTTGGCGAAATGAAAATTCCTTTGTGAATACCGAATTCATTTTGATGAACCGATTTTCCATTCACAATTTCATATTTTCCGTCTTTTGTAATTTGATGTGTTTTTCCAGCTTTATCAACAAAAAATAAATTATTGTCAATAACGTATCCAACTTGATTATTTGTTGCATCAAATTCTACATTTTCTGCATTATCAGGTAATTTCAACCAATCATTTTGTTGACCAGCAGTTGTAATTGTTTTGTAACCCGTTTTTGTCGAATAATAGGCTTGCTTATCATTAATCCAATTCAAAGAAGGAATTCTTTTATTCTCAAATTGAGAACTTCTGAAAATTGTATCAGTTTTAAGAGAAGGAACTTCTTTCTTGATTAAAGCTTCTCCATAAGACGTTTTTACATTTTGCGTGTACGCATTTTGATTCGGAATCCATTGAACTTGATTTAGACTTTCGATACGTAAATTCGTCGATAATCCAAGTACAGCATCTTCCATTGTGACATTCTTTTTCTGAGCTAATAAACTAGCGCTCATTAAAAGTGTACTCAATAAAATTGTTTTTTTCATGTGTGATTTCTATTTCAAATATTGCCCAAGGGCTTCTAAGTTTTTCTTTTCGTTCCCAATAAAAATTTTGTCTCCGTCTACCACGACAGGACGTTTTAGGAAAGTATAATCTGATAAAATATAATTTTTGATATCATCTTCAGAAAGCTGTTGATCTTTCAATCCTAATTTTTTGTAATTCTGCGCACGTCTCGAAAATAAAGTTTCGTAACTCCCAGCTAAATTCTTCATTTCTTCTAATTCTTCAGCCGTTATCGCAGTCGTTTTTATTTCATGCAAATCAAAACCTGTAAAATCAAACTCTTTCATAATACGTTTGCACGTATCGCAAGTTTTCAAAAAAAATACTTTTTTCATTTCTCAAAATCTTTGGTTTTGTAAAGATAAATAAGTTTCATCGTTTTGCAGAATGATAAAGAATTTTGTCAAAATATATTTCAAATCGATAAAAAACTATCTTTGCAAGTATGGAAGAAACTAATTTTTTGCGTTTAAACAAATATATTAGCGATAGTGGTTTTTGTTCGCGTCGCGAAGCAGATCAATACATCGAAAATCGTTTGGTACAAATTAATGGACGAGTTGCTAAAATTGGGCAATTTGTAGGACCAAATGATGTGGTGACTGTAAAAGGTGTCGAAATAGAACCGCGCGAAAAGGAGCATGCGGTTTATATTATGCTCAATAAACCTGTGGGCGTTACGTGTACAACAGATCCTACGGATCCAGATAATATTGTCGATTTTCTTTCGTTTGGAGAACGAATTTTTCCGATTGGTCGTTTAGATAAAGATTCGCAAGGATTGATTTTATTGACAAGCGATGGCGATATTGTGAATAAGATTTTACGTGCAGGAAATAATCACGAAAAAGAATATATCGTAACCGTTGATAAACCAATTACGGATGAATTTTGTGAACGAATGTCGAAAGGTGTTCCGATTCTTAATCAAGTTACGAAGAAATGTAAGATCGAAAAAATAAGTACAAATGTTTTCAAAATTACATTAATCCAAGGTTTGAATAGACAGATTCGTCGTATGTGCGAATATTTTGGTTATACTGTCAAAAAATTAGAACGTGTTCGAATTATGAACTTAACGTTGAATGTCGGAATTGGTCAACACCGAGATTTAACAGCAGAAGAGTTAGCAGAAATCAATCGATTAACGAAAGATTCAGAAAAACACGAGGAAAAGAAACCAGCTTCAAAATCAAAAAAATCATCAACGAAAAAAACAAAAGAAATTTCTCCAGATTTTAAAGATTCGAAAGGAAAATCAATCAAAAAGCCAGTAAAAAAATCAACAACTCAAGCGAGAGCTGGGAAAAGTAAACCACCAACAAATACCAAAGGAGGGAAATTTGGTAAAAGAAGATAAAATCAAAAGACGAATATTTTTCGTCTTTTTTTATACATTTTGGTCAAAGCTAACTTCTATCATATCACTTTGTCAAAGATTCAATATCTTTATAAAGTAAAATCTTAAAAACACATGAAGAAAATTGTTTACTCGTTGCTTTTTATAGCGATGACTTTTGGTGCGTCGGTAAAAGCACAAGAAAATGTTACTTATCAATTGCCTCCGCAAGAAATTTTACAATTGGCAGACGCGGATATGCCACCCTCAATTAGTACAGATCGTAAGGCTGAAAATGCATTTTTGTCTTATAGAAGTCGTTATAAAACGATTAATGAATTGTCAGAAAAAGAATTACGTTTAGCAGGATTACGAATTAATCCAGTTACAAATATCAATTCACGTGAAACATTCAGTGAGAAAATCACTTATTTTGATCTGAAAACTTCAAAGGAAAAAACAATTGCTGGTTTACCTGCAAAAGGTCGTTTTTCTAATCAGTCTTGGAACACTTCTCAATCAAAATTTGCCGTTACAAATACAACAAATAAAGGTGTAGAACTATGGATTGTTGACGTAAAAACGCAAGTTGCAACAAAAGTTTATGAAGATAAATTAAACGCAAACTTAGGTCGTCCTTTCAATTGGATTTCAGATACAGAATTAATTGTGAATGTAATTCCAGCTTCTAAAAAAGCTTTGATTGATACAAAAGACGCAATTGCGACTGGACCTACAGTTTCTGTTGCTGATGGAAAAGAAGCGCAAAACAGAACCTATCAAGATTTATTGCAAAATAAAAATGATGAGTTTAACTTCGAACAATTAGCAATTTCTGAATTAGTAAAAGTTAATATCGAAACAGGAGCAAAATCGAAATGGAAAGATGCTGCGATGTACACGGATATTTCGACTTCTCCAGATGGACAATATGTTTTGGTGAACGAAATCAAAAAACCTTTTTCATATTTAGTAACCTACAATAGTTTCCCATCAACTGATATTGTGTATGATATCAATGGAAAATTAGTAAAAGAAGTTGATCATAAAGAGTTACAAGAAGTTGTTCCGAAAGGATTTTCTTCGACGATTATGGGAAAAAGAAATTTGTATTGGAGAGCAGATAAACCAAATACTTTATATTGGGTTGAGGCTTTAGATGGTGGTGATGCAAATAAGCCTGCGGAATATCGCGATGCGCTTTATCAAGTTGTGGCGCCTTTTACTGCGAACAAAGAGTTGTTGGTAAAAGTAAAAGATCGCTATAGAGGAGTGACTTGGGGAAATGATGAGGTTGCGATTGTGAGAGATGCTTGGTATAATACGCGTAACGAAAGTAGTTATTTGTTCAATCCGTCAAATCCAACTCAAGAACCAATCCGTTTTTTCAGTAGAAATTCGCAAGATGCTTACAATAATCCTGGAAATTTCGTAACTGAAATGAATGATTATGGTTACAATGTTTTAGCGATTAACAAAGGAAAATTGATGTTAGTTGGAGAAGGAGTTTCTGCGGAAGGAATTTTACCTTTTGTTGATGATTTTGATATCAAAACACTGAAAACCACTCGTTTATGGAGGGCGCAAAAATCAGATAAATTAGAAGCAATTGCTCGTGTTATTGATCCGAAGAAAGGAATCATTTTAGAACAAATTCAATCGAAATCAGATTATCCAAATTTATATTTTCGTAATATTTTTCAGAAAGGAGGAAAGCCAAAACAAGTAACCTTTACAAAAAATCCTTTCGAGGCAATGAACAAAGTTTCGAAAGAATTAATTACGTACAAACGTGCTGATGGTGTGGAATTATCAGGAACGTTATATTTACCACCAAATTATGATAAAACGAAAAAGGAAAAGTTACCAATGTTAATGTGGGCTTATCCTCGCGAGTTCAAAGATGCATCTACGGCTGGTCAGGTAACAACTTCTGAGAATAAATTTACTTCTCCTTCTTACGGAGGTCCTATTTATTGGGCGTTGAGAGGGTATGCGGTACTAGATGATGCGGCTTTCCCAATTATTGGAGAAGGAAAAGAAGAGCCAAATGATACGTTCGTTCCTCAATTGGTTGCCAATGCAAAAGCTGCGATTGATGCGGTGGATAAATTAGGTTATATCGATCGTGAAAGAGTTGCGGTTGGTGGACATTCTTATGGTGCGTTTATGACAGCGAATTTATTAACGCATTCTAATTTATTTGCGGCGGGTATTGCGCGTTCAGGGGCTTATAACCGTACGTTAACGCCGTTTGGATTCCAGTCAGAACAACGTAATTATTGGGAAGCTCCAGATGTTTACAACACAATGGCTCCTTTCCAAAATGCAGATAAAATGAAAACACCATTGTTGTTAATTCATGGTGAAGCTGATAATAATACAGGAACTTTCCCGATGCAATCTGAGCGTTATTTCAATGCATTGAAAGGTTTAGGAGCGACAACTCGTTTGGTTTTATTACCACAAGAATCTCACGGATATGCAGCCAGAGAAAATATTCTTCACATGTTATGGGAACAAGATCAATGGTTAGAGAAATATGTGAAAAACAAAGGAAAAAATTCTGAAAAGAAATAATTCTCAATATAAGAAAAGCGATTCAATTTTGAATCGCTTTTTTATTGTAAATAATCATTATATTTAGTTCATAATTAATCATCTATGAAATTAAAAGCTTTACTATTCTTTCTAACAATTTTTTCTCCATTTCTATTTGCTCAAAATTTGTGGAAAGTAGAATATGAAACCTATGATAAAATCTTTTTTGATGAAAAAGATCCTGTTTATAAAGCAGCATTAGATAAAAACAATTCTACACCAAAATATTATCAATTACTTTTTGATGAAAATCAGTCGTTTTTCAGTGAAGTTGTAAAAATTGATAATAGTCAAAATCAATCATCTATGTCGATGAGTACAATTGAAGATAATATTTACATCGATTATAAAACTTTACAATATAAGATTGAAGGAAATTATGTAAACAAAAATATTTTAATAATAGATAATTTGCCAAAATACATTTGGACAATTAGTCGAGAATCAAAAGAAATTTTGGGTATTAAAGTTAAAAAAGCAACAACTGAATACAAAGATTCTAAGATAGAAGTTTGGTTTGCGCCAACTTTACAACCAAAAGGCGGACCAATATTTTTCAATGGATTGCCAGGTTTAATTTTAGAATTGAAAGCTGTAACAACAATGAAAGACGAAAGTTACGAAACGACTTTTAGAGCAATTAATATAAAAGAAGCATCTAAAAACGAAGTGATTAAAATTCCATCAAAAGGTCAAAAAATGACACAAATTGAGAAAGACTATTTTGTAAAAGAAGCGAATAGAAAAATGATGGAAGCCTATAATAATAAGGTTTCTAAAGACTAAAACACAAAAAAAACCACTTCGAAAGAAGTGGTTTTTAAATTTTATAGCTGAGGTATTATAACATTTTCAAGAAGTTAACTTCTAATTCTGTTAATCTTCTAAAATCACCTCTTTGTAAAGTTTTCTTTGTAAGTCCTGCAAAAGAAACGCGGTCTAACGCTTCTACTTCGTATCCTTTTGTTTCGAAAATACGACGTACAACGCGGTTCCAACCAATGTGTAATTCTACACCAACTTCATTTTTCGGTCTACCTTCGATAAAAGAAATTTCGTCAACAACTGCAATTCCTTCAGGAATTAAACGAACACCTTTTTTGATGTCAGTCAAATCATTTGCTGTTAATTTTTTATCTAAAGTTACATGATATATTTTTTTGATATCATGACTTGGATGCGTTAATTTCTTAGTTAAATAACCATCGTTTGTAAACAATAAAACTCCTGTTGTCTGTCTGTCCAAGCGACCTACTGGGAAAATTCTCGCTGTAGTTGCTGTAGACATTAAGTCCATTACAGTTTTACGTCCTTTTTCGTCATTTGATGTTGAAATAAACCCTTTTGGTTTGTTCAACACAAAATATACATTTTTCTCTGAAGAGATTTTACGACCATCGAAACGCACTTCATCATCGGGTTGTACTTTATAACCCATTTCAGTAATCACTTGACCATTCACTGTAACGATTCCAGTTTTGATCAACTCGTCGGCCTCTCTTCTGGATGCAATCCCTGCATTCGCTACATATTTATTTAAACGAATAGTCCCGTCATCAACTGGAGCTTTTTTCAGTCTTTTAACAAATGGTTTTTCACCTGGTTTGTTAAACGGTTTCTTTGGTCCAAAACTTTTCTTTCCTTCTTCTGATGGTTTTCCACCAAAAGTTGGTTTTCCTTTCCCTGAAGATGGTTTAGAAGAAGAATTTCCTCTTGCTCCACCTTTTCCACGATTGTTCCCGCCTTGGGAATTTCTGTCGTTGGATTGATTTCGTCTGTTATTCATCTGAATTTGATTAATTTATGCGCTGATTAAAATTTTGCGCAATAGTTTGCAAAGTTAAGGGATTTATTTCGATTAATACGATACTAAATACACCAGCAACAATCATTCCCTTAAAAAAATAGTGTAAAATCTTATATGCTTGTGACGATTTTATTCTCCAAATGATAAATAAAATCACTGTAAAAGCGATATTCGAAGCAATAAAAAAGTATTTCATTGCGCCAACATCATTTTTCATAATGATAATAATTCCAATGATTAATTCTGTAATAATTAAACATGAAATCAAAACTTTTGTAAAATCGATTCCATATTTAATTGGAATTGAATCATAATTATAAATCAAATCTGCTTTTTGAGAACTCAAATCTTTTACAATATCAGTAATCAATAATAAAATGGTCAAGAAAGTAGCGTGCAAAGCCAAATTGAACGTGAAATGATCAAAATAAACCAATAAGGCGAAAAATGGCATCACACGAATGACAACCAAGTAAAAGTTTTTGATCAATGCAAATCGATTGATTTTGTGACTATAAAACCAAACTAAAAATTGATAAACCAAAAAGAAAACGAAAACTTTCCACGAAATTAAAGCCGCAATAATCAATGCTAAAGCATTTAGAACAATGTAAACAGTTAGTTTGAAACCTTGTGAAACTTGTTTTTGAAGATAAACTTGTAAAGGACGTTTGAGTTCGTCTTTTTCTAAATCGTAAAAATTATTGATGATATATCCTGCGGCCACACAAAGTATCGAACAAAGGATAAGCCCGTCTAACTTTGGATTTGTCAACAATTGACGATGACCAACTTCTGGCGCAAAAATAAAAAGCGCAGCAAGATATTGTGCTAAAATAAGCACAATTAAATTATAGCCACGAACAACAGAAAATAATGCAAAAACCTTTAAGATTATTTTCTGAACGTTCATTGATTATATTTTTATAAATTATTTTTTTAGAATTTGTAAATAACTTCGGTCTGAAAGTCTTTTAGGTAGCTTTTCGCCTTGTCATAATCTTGTGTAAAACCAAGAACATAACCGCCTCCGCCAGAACCACAAAGTTTTAGGTAATACGTATCTGTATCAATTCCAGTTTTCCATGCATTCACCAATTTTTGAGGAATCATAGGTCTGAAATGTTCATAACCCCAAGCTGACAATTTCTGAAGATTTGCAAAAAGTGGATTGTATTCACCTTTCACAAAGTTTTCGATACATGCATTGTTGTATTTAATAAACTCTTCTTTCAATGTTTTACGGAAACCTTCTTTTTTCATTTTTTCAAAGAAAATATGAATCATTGGTGCCGTTTCTCCTGGTGTACCAGAATTGATTAAGAAAACAGCTCCTTTTCCGTCAGTATTTGCAGAAGGTAAACCAATTGTCGAGATATCATCTTTTGATTGAATTAACAAAGGAATATTCATATAACAAATCAAAGGATCAATTCCAGAACTTTTCCCATGAAAATGAGATTCTAAATTACCGAAAAGAGCTTTTAATTCGCTGATTTTTTCTTTGTTCAGATTTTGGTTGATATCAATTTTATTCAACGCATATTTGTCATAAATAGCAGCAACCAAAGCGCCTGAACTACCTACACCATATCCTTGAGGAATGTTAGAATCGAAGTACATTCCGTTTGCAACATCTTCCGAAAAAGATTTTGTGTCAAAAGTATCAGCAAAATTTTCTTCTAAAAATTTTGCATAATTTTTCAAGTGAGCATTTGATGATTCTGCAATTTCAGAAGGCTCAAATTTTAATGCACCTTGGTAAAAATTATAAGGAATTGTTAATCCTTTCGAGTTCTCAATAATTCCATATTCGCCAAAAAGTAAGATTTTGGCATAAAATAATGGGTTCTTCATTCAATGCTAAAATTGGTACCGCAAATGTACAAAATTTAAGCCATTCTTTTTTGAATCTGAGGAAGAGTTTTGTTTTAAAAAATTGTAAATCACATTATTTTTTGATTATTAGTAGATTTTGGAATATATTTTGACTAAATAATTTAGAATAAATTGGTTAAATTTCAATTAATAATCAATGATTTTAACCGAATTAGCATTAAAAATAGAGAATTAATGTATTAAAATATATAAATTTGTGCCATGTATATCACCGAATATCTATCGAATGAGATAAAACCAGGGAAAGTTAATTCTTCTCCAAGTCAGCTTTTAGAAGTTGTGCAAGAGAATAAATTGACGCATTTACCTTTGTTTAAAGGGTTGGATTTTGTTGGAAATATCTCGGAAGAAGATTTGATTGAATTATCAATTGATGATAAAAAAGTAGATTATACTTCGTATTTGGAGAGTTTTTATCTTTCTGAATCGAGTACGCTTTTAGATGCAATTCAGATGATGTACACGAATCAGGCGAATATCTTACCAATTATTAACGAACAATCGCGCTATGTTGGTTTTATTACGGAAACGGATATTATCTACACATTTGCAAATTTTCCTTTTGTCGCTGCGCTAGGTGTTTCGATGCTAGTTTCGATTGCGGAAAAAGATTTGTCGATGACTGCGATTTCTAATATTATTGAAGTGAATAACGGAAAAATTTTGGGAATGATGATTGTTGGGAATAAGGAGGATAGCGTTTATGTTTTGCTGAAATTTAGTTCATCGAACTTGTTGACAATTGGTGAAACATTTGAGCGTTATGGATATCAAGTGATTCAAAAATTTTATAACGACGAAAAACAAGAACTTCTGCAAAGTCGTTATGCACAATTGTTAAAATACATGAATACCTAATGATAAAAGTTGCACTTTTTGGACAAAAAACAAGTACGTCTTTAACGGATATTATTCCACCATTTATTAATTATTTAGTTCAGAACGAAATTGCTTTTTGTGTTGAGCAAAATTTTCTTCAAATCTTAAAAGAAACAACTGATTTTGATACTGATAATGTAGAAACCTATACTTCTCATGATGATTTAGACAAATCGGTCAAGTTTTTATTCAGTTTTGGTGGAGACGGAACAATCTTATCAGCAACTACAATTGTTAGGGATTCTAATATTCCAATTATTGGAGTAAATACTGGACGTTTAGGCTTTTTAGCAACAATCAATAAAAGTGTATTGTTGGAGCAAATGGATAGTTTTTTCAATGATGATTATAACATTATTCCACGAACTTTATTAACAGTGAAAAGAAGTGATGGTGTAGAAATTGAAAATAATTTTGCGATAAACGAAGTAACTGTAGTTCGCCGTGAAACAACTAGTATGATTACAGTTGATGCTTATTTGAACAATGAATTTCTAAATTCTTTTTGGTCTGATGGATTGATTATTTCTACGCCAACAGGCTCTACAGGATATTCGTTGAGTTGTGGTGGACCAATTGTTCATCCGTCCAATCAAAATTTTGTTATTACACCTGTTGCGCCACATAATCTAAATGTGCGTCCTTTAATTGTGTCAGAAAACGAAAAAATTGACTTAAAAATACGTAGTAGAGCTAATGAATACTTCCTTTCGTTGGATTCTCGTAACTTTCCTTTAACAACTGACGTCGAATTGACGATACAAAAAGCTGACTTCAAAATCTTAATCGTTGAAGCTATTGACGCGACTTATTTCACAACTTTGAGAGAAAAAATGCTTTGGGGTTCAGATAAAAGGAATTAAAATTTACAATAAAACTTCTTAATTTTTGTTAAATCAGTTACGTTGAATTGACTTTTGTTTATATTTGTTCGAATTTAAAAGAAGATAAAAAGCAAAAGCCGAAAAAATAACACAACTTATGAGGAGATTATTTTTGTTTGTTTTTATACTATGTTTTTCGCAATTAACTTTTGCGCAAAGACATGAACTCGGAATTTTTGCTGGTGGAGCAAATGTGATTGGAGATATTGGTAAAGCCAATTATATCAATCCGTTTCCTACAAGAGTAGAGAAAGGTGGAAGTTTATATTTGCCTATTTCTATTGGAGGACTTTATCGTTTTAATATAAATCCACAAATGGGTTTTAGAGCAAATATTTCTTACTCTAAAGTCGGAGCTGGAGATCATACAGCTAAAGAATATTATAAAATACAACGTAACAAAACGTTCAAAAATAATATTGTAGAAGGATCATTGATGTTTGAGTATAATTTCTTTAATATCAATGATGATCAAGAAAAAGCGCAATCACCTTATATTTTTGTAGGAGTTGGAGCTTTTTCGGCAAAAGGAAAAGAATATGATTACGATGGAACAAACAACGTAATTATCGAAAAAACAAAATATAATACCGATTTAACAATTCCTTTTGGAGTTGGATATAAAGTAAGATTCAATTACAATTGGATTTTATCTTTTGAAACAGGTGTTCGTTATACAAATGTTGATTATATAGATTACAACAAAGGAAAATTTACTCAAAATTTTACTGATGCTGTAGCTGATGGAGTTATACCCTCGGAGGAATATAATAAACGAATATATGGTAACACATCAAACAAAGATTGGTACGTATTATCAGGAATTACCTTAACGTACAGTTTTGGTCGACCTGCTTGTTATTGTGATTAAAAAGAATGGAAATTAGTTTAGTAGAACAAATAGATAAAAACAATATACCTAATCACGTTGCAATCATTATGGATGGTAACGGAAGATGGGCTAAGAAGAACGGTAAAGAAAGAACTTTTGGACACAAAAGTGCTTTGGGAGCTGTACGATCTTCAATCGAGACTTGTCGAAAATTAGGTATAAAACATCTTACACTTTACGCATTTTCTACTGAAAATTGGAACCGTCCAAAATTAGAAGTCAATGTTTTAATGACTTTATTAAGTTCTGCAATTAAGGACGAAATAAATGAATTACACAAAAATGGAGTTCGCTTGAATGTGATTGGAGATTTATCAAAATTACCAAAAAAAGCATTCAAAGATTTGACTCAAGCAATGGAAAAAACGAAAGACAACACAGATTGTGTTTTGACATTAGCATTAAGTTATGGTTCGAAAGAAGAACTATTACAAGCGATGAAGTCTATTGCGCAAAAATATAAAGACGGAGAAATATCCGACAATGATTTTAATGAAGAATTAGTTCATCAAAACTTATATACACACGATTTACCTATGGTAGATCTTATGATTAGAACAAGTGGCGAAACCAGAATTAGTAATTTCTTGTTGTGGCAAATTGCTTACGCAGAATTATATTTTACAGAGGTTTTGTGGCCTGATTTTAACGAGGAAGAATTTTATAAAGCAATTTTAAATTACCAAAATCGAGAACGTAGATTTGGTAAGATAAGCGAGCAACTAACGAACTAATCGAACTGAAATAGAGGATTATGAAGAAAATTTTTTGGACAATGTGTATGCTTGGTGCTTACATGGCACAGGCGCAAGTCGTAGACTCTACGAAAACCATTGATTCAACACAACAAGATAATTTTGTCTTAGATTATACCAATGCACGAACTTTCAAACTGAAAGATATCGTTGTAACAGGAGATTCTAAATATTCTAAGAATCAAATTATCCGTTATGCAGGTTTTGCTATCGGTGAGGAGATAGAATTACCAGGTACGAAGGTAAATAATGCTGTAAAAAAATTATGGAGATCTAATATTTTCTCTGACATCGACTTGTATGTAGATAAAATAGAAGGTAACGAAGTAACATTAGAGCTTGCCTTGGTTTCAGTTCCTAGTTTAGGAGAAATTAAGATTAACGGCGTGAAAAAATCGCAACGCGAAGATTTAATCAAACAAAATAAATTAAATCCAGGTGTTAAGATTACGCAAAGTTTAATCAATACAACAAATAATAAAATCAAAGATTATTATACTGGAAAAGGTTATCCTAACACAACAATTAATGTAGAACGTCAGCCAATTGTTGGTAAAGAAGATGAAGAAAACATTACATTAAATGTGAATCGTGGAGAGCGTGTGAAGATTAAGAAAATCATTTTCGAAGGAAATGAAAACTTAACTGCTGCTCGTTTACGTAAAAAAGGGATGAAAAATACCAAACAGAAATCTATCAATATCTTCAAGTCATCTAAAATGATTCCTGAAAAATTCCAGGAAGATTTAAAAACATTGGTTGAAGAGTACAAATCTGTTGGTTTTAGAGATGCTAAAGTTGAGTCATACAATATCGAAAAAGTTGATGATAAAAACTTATTGGTTAAGATTAAAGTTAACGAAGGAAAACCATATTTCTTAGGAGATGTAACGTTTTCTGGAAACTCAATTTATACCTCTGAACAATTACAACGAATTTTTGGTTACAAAACAGGAGATCGTTATGACGCAGTAGGTATCAACAAAAAGATTTCTGGATCAGAAAAAGACGATGATATTTCTACACTATATATGGATAGAGGGTATTTGTTTGCTCGTGCTATTCCTGTAGAAAAAAGTGTGAAAAATGATACAATCGATCTTGAAATTAAAGTTTTCGAAGGTACACAAGCTACACTTAACAAAGTAACGATTAATGGGAATACAGAAGCACACGATCATATTTTATATCGTGAGTTAAGAACTAAACCAGGAGATTTATTCTCTAAATCGGACATTAAACGTACGATGATGGAGTTAGCTTCTTTAGGATATTTAGAGCCAACGCAAATTGTTCCAGACATTCAACCAAATCAAGATAATAATACAGTTGATGTAGAGTGGAAAGTTGCGCCAAAATCATCTTCTCAAGTAGAATTACAAGGAGGATATGGTGCAGGTACTTTCATTGGTACATTAGGATTAACTTTCGGGAATTTCTCATTGAAGAATTTTTTCAATAAAAAAGCTTGGAAACCGATTCCAATGGGAGATGGACAACAATTATCATTAAGAGCACAAGCTGGTAACGGATATAAAAATTATAGTTTATCATTTGTTGAACCTTGGATTGGAGGAAAACGCCCTACAGCTTTATCAACATCTTTTTATTATTCACAATACGATTACCGCGATAATTATGGAATAAAATCGAAATTGGATATCTTAGGAGCATCAGTTGGTTTAACAAAGTTATTAACTTGGCCAGATGATTATTTCCGTTTATCAAACTCAATTTCTTATCAGTTATATAACTTCGATAATTATGCGATGACTGTTGGTAATTTGAACTATGAGAATGGTTCGTCAAACAACTTGAACTATACATTAGGTTTAACACGTAATTCAGCTGGGCCAGATCCTATTTTCCCACAATCAGGATCAGAAATTAGTTTATCGTTTACGACAACATTTCCTTATTCAGCTTTTAATAATAAAGACTATACAAACATGTCTGATGTAGAAAAATTCAAATGGTTAGAGTATTATAAATTCAAAGCTAAAGCATATTTCTACAAAGAATTAACTGGTAAATTAGTTTTAAAAGCTGGTGGAGAATTTGGAGTTTTAGGAACATATAACCGTAAAATTGGAACAATTCCTTTCGAACGTTTTTACTTAGGAGGAACAGGTCTTACACAAAACCGTTTCGATGGACGTGAGATTATTTCATTAAGAGGTTACGAAGATGCAACAAACTCTGGTGGACAAACAGGAGATATTACGCCAGAAGGAGGTGGAACAATTTATAATAAATATTCGTTAGAATTGCGTTATCCAATCACAATGAGCCAAACAGCTAAGATTTATGCATTAACTTTTGCAGAAGGAGGTAACGTTTGGAACAATACAAGTGAATTTAAACCGTTTGAATTAAAACGTTCTGCTGGTGCAGGTGTTCGTATTTATATGCCAGCATTTGGTTTGTTAGGATTTGATTTCGGATACGGATTTGATAAAGGATTTAACCAAACAGAACGCTCTGGATGGCAAACTCACTTTATTATTGGACAACAATTCTAATAAATTGATTAAATTTGCTTAGAACGTTTTGGCATAATTTTAGAATTAACACATCACAAATATGAAAAAATGGATTAGCTTTATAGCGTTGTTCTTTGGATTAGCAAGTTTCTCTTTCGCGCAAAGGTTTTGTTATGTAGACAGTCAGTATATTTTAGAAAATTTACCAGAATATACATCGTCTCAAAGCAAATTAAAATCTCAAACAGAATCTTGGCAAAAAGAAATTGAGCAAAAACAAGAAAATTTAGCTAAATTACAAGCCGAATTCGAAGCCGAAAAGATTTTGTTAACGGCAGAACAGGTGAAAGAGCAAGAGAAAAAGCTAGCTGATGAAGTAGCGGCTGTAAGAATTTTGCAAGACAAACGTTATGGACCAAATGGTGATTTAGTGAATCTGAGAAGATCAATGGTAAAGCCTTTACAAGATCAAATCTATAATGCGACAAAAGAAGTTGCAGATAAAAGAGGTTATGGTTTCGTATTTGATAAAGGAAGTGATTTAATCATGATTTATACAGATCCAAAGTTTGACATAAGTAGAGAAGTATTAATGACTTTAAGACCAGAATTGAAACCAAATAATTCAAAAACATCAACTTCTGGAAATAATAAAACTAGTAATAGTAGCAATAAAACAAGAAAATAAATTTTAAAAAACAAATTAGACTAGAAATGAAACAAATTAGATTGATAGCAGTATTTACAATGATGGTTTTCGGAAGCGTTTTATCTTTCGCTCAAGAAATTGCACATATTGATACGCAAGCAGTAATTGAATCAATGCCAGCATACAAAAAAGCTGAAGCAGACTTAGAAGCATTAGGAAAAGGTCACCAAACTAAAATTGAAGCTTTACAAGCAGAATATAAGGCTTTTATGGAAAAAGCACAAAAAGATTTAGCTGGTAAATCTCAAGAAGAAGCTCAAAAATTAATTGCAGCGAACAAATACCAAGAAAAAGAGCAAGAAATGCAAAAGAAATATGAAAATTATGCAAAAGCTGCTCAAGATGAAATGCAAGCAAAAGAGAAAGCTTTAATGGATCCAATCGAGAAAAGAGTAATGGATGCAATTAATGCTGCTGCTGCTAAAAAAGGAGTTAAATATGTTTTACCTGCAGGTGTTTTAGTTTACAAAGCTGGAGGATACGACTTATTAAACGATGTTAAAAAAGAATTAGGATTATAATTTTAAGAATTATTAATATCTTCAAGCCACTATTTTAGTGGCTTTTTTTATATATGAAAAGAATTTTAGTTACCGGAGCGAATGGTCAGTTAGGTCAATCAATCTTAGAGCAATCAAAAAACTACAAGGAAATTGAATGTTTTTTTGTTACTCGAAATGAATTAGATATTACGAACGAAGAATTAATAAATCATTATTTCGAAGATAAATCATTTGATTTTGTTGTTAATTGTGCAGCTTATACAGCAGTTGATAAAGCAGAAGATGATCAAGAGAATGCTTATTTAGTAAACGCAAAAGCAACAGAATTTTTAGCAAAAATTACGAATGAGAAAGGAATTCCATTTATTCATGTTTCGACCGATTATGTGTTTGATGGAACTGAAGCTATTCCTCGTTTAGAAACTGATCAAACCAATCCAATTGGTGTGTATGGTCAAACAAAATTAGATGGAGAGAATTTAGCGTTAGAAAACAATCCTAAAACGATTATTTTGCGCACAGCTTGGGTTTATTCTCGATTTGGAAATAACTTCGTTAAAACGATGCTTAGATTGTTTAATGACAAAGATTCTATCTTTGTTGTAGCAGATCAAATTGGTTCACCAACAAATGCAATAGATTTAGCTGATGCAATCTTAACGATTATTTCGAAAGATGATTTAACGTATGGAATTTTTAATTATTCGAATGAAGGAGAATGTTCTTGGTTTGAATTTGCTCAAAAAATTAAAGAATTTTCTAATTCAACAATCGAAATTAATCCTGTTCCAACTTCAGATTATCCAACAAAAGCGAAGCGTCCTGCGTACAGTTTATTGGATAAATCAAAAATAAAAGAAGTGTATCAACTTGATATTCTGACTTGGGAAGATAGTTTGAAAGAAGAATTGAAACATCTGATTTAGTTTCAATTTTAATAATATAAAAAAGCTCGAGAATTTCTCGAGCTTTTTATTTATCTGAAAGATTATTAATTAATCTAAAATCTCAAAACGAGTATAAGGTTGCAATGCTTTCGGAATTTTTACTGTTCCATCCGCTTGCTGGTGATTCTCTAAAATTGACGCTAAAATACGTGGTAAAGCCAAAGCAGAACCATTTAAACTATGCGCTAATTGCGTTCCGTTTTCATCTTTGTAACGTAATTTCAAACGATTCGCTTGGAATGTCTCAAAATTAGAAACAGAAGAAACTTCTAGCCACTTTTCTTGCGCCTCAGAGAAAACTTCGAAATCGTATGTAATTGCAGATGTAAAACCTGTATCTCCACCACAAAGTCTTAAAATACGGTATGGTAATTCTAAATCTTCTAAAATTCCTTTTACGTGCTCAATCATTCCGTCTAAAGCAGCATAAGAATTTTCTGGTTTTTCAATACGCACAATCTCAACTTTCTCAAATTGGTGCAAACGATTCAAACCTCTTACATCTTTTCCATAAGAACCCGCTTCACGACGGAAACAAGGCGAATATGCAGTCAGCGTAATTGGTAAATCTTCTGCTTTTACAATCGTATCACGGTAAATATTTGTTACAGGAACTTCCGCAGTAGGGATCAAGTACAAATCATCTTCTCCAATATAATACATTTGCCCTTCTTTGTCTGGTAACTGTCCAGTTCCATAACCAGAAGCCTCATTTACAACAAAAGGAGGAACAATTTCTGTATAACCAGCATCAGAATTTTTATCTAAGAAAAATTGCGTTAAAGCACGTTGCAAACGAGCACCTTTTCCTTTGTAAACAGGGAAACCAGCTCCAGTGATTTTAACACCTAATTCAAAATCAATGATGTCAAATTTCTTAGCAACTTCCCAGTGTGGCAAATTGTTTGGTTTTGCAGTTGCATCACCGTGTTCAAAAACGATTTCATTATCATCAGCATCTTTTCCTGCCTTTACGATTTCGTTCGGAATATTCGGAATTTGATACAAAATATCTTTAACGGATGTTTCGTAAGACGATAATAAATCTTGTAACTCTTTTGATTGAGTTTTTAAATCAACCGTTTTGTTTTTTAATTCATTAGCCTCTTCCGATCTTCCATCTTTAAACAAATTACCAATTTCTTTTGCTAATTTGTTGGATTCAGCTAATACATTATCTAATTCAAATTGTGTTTTACGACGAAGTTCATCCACATTTAAAACTTCATCAACAAGATCTAATTGTTTGAAGTTACGTTTTTTAAGTCCTTCAATTACACGATCTTTGTTTTCTTGAATGTAAGAAACTACTAGCATACTTTTATTAAATTTATACAAATGTATAAATAATTAATTTTTTAGAATAAAGATTAAATGATTTAGTATCAAAAATTAATCAAAATCTATTTATTTTTAAATTTTACTGTCTTTATTAGATAAATAATTGATATAATGTTTTTTACAAATGATATTCAAAAATTGTAAAATATTTTATAATTAATTAATAATTAATGTATTAAACTTTATTTATTGAGAATTTATTAATACAACTATATTACATTGATTTTACATGCTGTTGTTTGCATTTCGAAATACATTTGTCAAAGAAAATTAATCGAAAATTATTAATAATTAAAACAATAAAACAATGAAAAAATTTTTCGCAGTAGTTGCAGTAGCAGCTTTATCTTTAGGAGCAGTATCTTGTGGTGAGAAAAAAGCAGAAGAAGCACCAGCTAACGTTGATTCAGCAGCAGTAACAGTTGATTCAGCAGCAGCAGTAGTTGATTCAGCAGCAGCAGTAGTTGATTCAGCAGCAGCTAAAGTTGATTCAGCAGCAACTAAAGTTGAAGGTGCAGCTAAAGAAGTAGCTCCAGCTACTGAAGCTCCAGCAAAATAATTTGAAATAACATTCAGATCATATAAAGAAACCACTTATTAGATAAGTGGTTTTTTTTTATGCTGTTTTGCGATGTAAATAGCGCGTTAACTTGATTGATAAATCTAAAAGTATAATTTTAGAATTACCATTTCGCTCGATATGATACGACGCTTCATTAATTTCATTTAAAATATCTTCGATATTTGCTCCATGTATAAAAGGCGCAAAACCTTGCCATTTAAAGCCTTCTGCATTGATTTGCAAGAAAACTAGATCATCAGATTGATACGTTTTTAACAAAGCTTGACGAAAAATCTCTGAACAATAGTTCAAAAAATCTTTTTGTTCACTTCTCGACCAACTTGCAATTTGATTTGACCAATCAATCAAATCCTTTAAAACGGTTGGAGTTTTGGCTGCCATAAATGCTTTTCGAACCCAAGTCACAAAATATTTATCAAATAAATACTCATCATCATTCAACTGATGCAACGCTTCTCGTACATTTCCTTGTGATAAAAAAGCAATATGTTGCGCTTTTTCTGGATTAATATTTTTCTTTTCAACTAGATAATTCTTAATATCCGATTGCGATAAACGTGGGATTTTGACTAATTGACAACGAGAAGTAATGGTTTGTAAAATTAAATCCTCGCGCTCTGTTACCAATAAAAACAGTGTTTTTTGAGGTGGTTCTTCAATTATTTTCAACAATTTATTGGCTGCAGCAGTTGTCATTTCTTCTGCTTGCCAAATAATCATGATTTTGAAACCGCCTTCGTAACTGTTTAGCGCTAATGTTTTAACAATTTCATCTGCTTCATCAACAGGGATAACGCCTTGTTTTTTTTCAATTCCGAGATGAGACATCCAATCGGTTAGATTTCCATAGACATTTTCGTCTACAAAAGATCTCCAATGGTTTAATAAATACTTAGCAAGTGGCTTTTTTACACTTTCTGTTGCTGAATAAGGAAAAGAAAAATGTAAATCTGGATGTTGTAATTTATCAACTTTTAGATTGCATTGTTCGTTATTCAAACCACACAAAACCTCACGTGCATAAGCAATAGCCAAAGCCAAAGTTCCTGAACCTTCTGGGCCAGAAAATAGCTGCGCATGACTTATACGACCATCTTTTATAGATTGTTGAAGTTTGTTTTTAATCTCCTGTTGTCCAATTACATTTTCCCAAAGCATAGTCCAAAGTTACTATTTTTATTTTTCAGAATTTATCAAACTTTTTAATCGATTGATTTCATCTAAATTAGCAATTCCAGAATCGTCAATCATCGCTGACGAATGAAAATAAGTTGCATTTGTAAATGAATCAATTTCTTCAATATTTGTAGAGCGCAAACCACCTCCAGGCATAATTGTGATTTTATTTTCTGCTTTTTTGACAAGATTTTTTAATTCACGTTTTCCGTAATTAACATCACTATCCAAGCCAGAAGTTAAGATTGTTTTGAATCCTAAATCAATCACTGTTTGAAGTGAATCTTCGGCATCAGAAGTTCTGTCAAAAGCACGATGAAAAGTACATGGAAAAGGTTTTGAAAGTTCAACTAATTCTTGATTTCGTTCAAAATCAATTTCGTTATCTTCATTCAAAATTCCAAAAACAAAACCATCAATTCTAAAATTTTTAATCATGATAATTTCAGATTTCATTTGTTCAAATTCTTCATCAGAATAACAAAAATCTCCACCACGAGGGCGAATCATCACCATAATATCTTTGTCTGTTTCTTTTCGCAATGTTTTGATATCTTCAAAATCTGGTGTAATTCCACCTGTTGAAGCATCGGCGCATAATTCTATTCTATCTGCATTTGATTTTGTTGCAATTAAAGCTGATTCTAAATTAAAGCAAGCGATTTCTAATTTTTTCATTTTGTAATAGATTTTCCGTCAATTAAATGATTTCCAGTTTCATCATAAACCGCAAAGTTAAAGCCTGGATGAATACAATACGAACCATATTCACCTTGTTTATTAATCGCAATAAAACCAACTTGAATCGCCGATAAATCTTTTTTGCGCGATTTTGTTAACTTAATGATTCGATGAACAGCCTCCTTGCACGAATTTTCTGGCGAATAACCTTGACGCATCAACTCTACAACCAAATGACTTCCCGCAATACGAATTACTTCTTCGCCGTGTCCAGTCGCGGTCGCTGCGCCAATTTCATTATCGACATATAAACCAGCGCCGATAATTGGCGAATCACCAACACGACCGTGCATTTTGTACGCCATTCCGCTCGTAGTACAAGCTCCAGAAAGATTTCCGTGCGCATCTAAAGCAATCATTCCGATTGTATCATGATTTTCGATATTGATTGGCATCTGATAATTGGTATTTTTCAACCATTCTTTCCATTCTTGTTCGGAAACATCAGTCAATAAATTCTCTTTTTTGAAACCTTTTTCCAACGCAAATTGAAGCGCACCATTTCCAACCAACATGACATGTGGCGTATCTTCCATCACTTTTCTAGCGACAGAAATCGGATGTTTGATATATTCTAAAGCAGCAACAGAACCGATATTCGCTTGATCGTCCATAATACAGGCGTCCAACGTTACTTTTCCATCACGATCAGGACGTCCACCGTAACCAACACTTCGTTCATTTGGATCTGCCTCCACCAATTTTACTCCTTGTTCTACTGCGTCTAAAGCAGTTCCATTTTTACCTAAAATTTTCCAAGCTTCAGCATTAGCTTCAAGTCCAAAACGCCATGTAGAAAGAACAATTGGCTTATTGATTTTTGTTGAAGTAGCTGATTTTATAGATTTAGTTTGTGCACTAAGATCAAGTTTTGTTGTACCTAAAAGCAAGCCTAATGCACCTAAATTTTTTATAAAATTTCTTCTATTATTCATATGTTAATCGATTTCAAATTATGAATCTAACAAATATAATTCATATAATTGTATAACAGTTTATCTGATACTCAAAACACTAAAAACTTATGAGAACAATTTTACTATCTGTTTTTTGGATAATGATTTCAAGTATTTCATTTGCTCAAAAAAATGATTATACACAATATGTAAATCCTTTTATTGGAACCGGCGGTCACGGGCATACTTTTCCTGGCGCGACTTTGCCTTATGGAATGGTTCAGCTTTCGCCAGATACGCGTGTTGATGGAAGTTGGGACGGTTGTAGTGGATATCATTATTCAGATGATTTTATTTATGGTTTTTCGCATACGCATCTTAACGGAACAGGAGTTTCTGATTATGGCGATATTATGTTGATGCCAACGCTTAATCAAAAAGGATTTAATCAAACGGATTATGGCTCAAAATTTTCGAATAAAAATGAAAAAGCAACAGCCGGATATTATCAAGTTTTATTAGATAAATACAATATCAATGTTCGATTAACTACGACAACTCGCGTTGGTTTGCATGAATATACTTTTAATAAAGCTGGTGATGCAAATATCATTTTAGATCTTAATCATCGTGATAAATTAGTAGACGGAGAAGTGAAAATTGTAGACGCTAAAACGCTTTATGTCTACAGAAATTCGGAAGAATGGGCGAAAAATCAAAAGATTTTTGCGAAAATAGAATTTAATGTTCCGTTGAAATTAACTTCTTCAAAAGACGGAAATATTACATCTAAAACATTCAAAGGAAATGAAATTGCCTTGGCTTTTGGGAAAAAAGTAAAGAAAGGTGAGAAGATTTTGGTAAAAGTTACCTTGTCTACAACTGGATATAATGGAACGGATGTTAATAGTAAAGAGTTAACAACATTTGATTTTACAAAAACGAAAGCTGCTGCTGAAAAAGCTTGGAACAAAGAATTATCTAAGATTGAAGTAAAATCTTCAGACAAAAATAAGCTAACAATTTTTTATACCGCGATGTATCACACGATGATGCAACCAAATATTTCGCAAGATCTGAATGGAAATTATCGTGGAATGGACGATCAAATTCATCTGGCAAATAATTTCGATTATTATTCGGTTTTTTCACTTTGGGATACTTTTCGTGCTGCGCATCCTTTGTATACGTTGATTGAGAATAGAAGAACGATCGATTTTATTAACACATTTATCAAGCATTACGAACAAGGCGGACGTTTGCCAGTTTGGGAATTAGCGAGCAATGAAACCGATTGTATGATTGGTTATCACTCGGTTTCTGTGATTGCAGATGCGATGGTAAAAGGTTTCAAAGGCTTTGAATATGAGAAAGCTTATGAAGCAGCAAAACATTCGGCAATGTTAGATCATTTGGGATTGAAAGCCTACAAACAGAATGGATTTATTTCGATTGATGATGAACACGAGTCAGTTTCAAAAACGTTAGAATATGCATACGATGATTGGTGTATTGCACAAATGGCATTGATTTTAAATAAACAAGACGATTATAATTACTTCATTGAGCGTTCTCAATATTGGAAAAATTTATTTAATCATGAGACAAAATTTATTCAGCCAAAGAAAAATGGAGGTTGGCTAAAGCCTTTTGATCCGCGTGAAGTTAATAACAATTACACAGAAGCAAATGGTTGGCAATACACATTTTTCGCTCCGCAAGATATCAATGGAATGATTGATATTTATGGAGGAAAAGATGGTTTTGAGGCAAAATTGGATGAATTATTTAATGCGCCATCAGAAACTACAGGTCGTGAACAAGTGGATGTTACGGGACTTATTGGGCAATATGCGCAAGGAAATGAGCCGAGTCATCACGTAGCTTTTTTGTACAATTACATTGATAAACCTGAAAAAACGAAAGAATTAGTCCATAAAATTTTGGACGAACATTATAAAAATTCGCCAGATGGATTAATTGGTAATGAAGATTGCGGACAGATGAGTGCGTGGTATGTTTTGGCTTCGATGGGAATTTACAGTGTTACGCCAGGTTCTGGAATGTGGACGACGGTTGAGCCGTATTTTGATGAAATCAAGATTAATTTAGAAGATGGAACGAAGCGTGTAATCACGAAAAATAATTATAAAGAAAATCAATTTTTAGGATTTGAATTCTTGAAAGATAGAGAGATTAAACCTATTTCTGAAAGTGAAAAAATTATAACGGTTCCAGTTTTGGTTGCTGAAGATAGATCATTTCAAAATAAAATGAATGTCGAAGTAAAATCTTCTGAACCTGATGCAAAAATTTATGTTTCGGTGAATGGTAAAAAAGCTGAAATCTATAAAAAGCCAATTTCAATCAAAGAAACAACTACAATTTCTTCTTTTGTGGAAGTGAATGAAAAGAAAAGTAAAACGATTTCTGGAACGTTTACTAAGAAACCAAATGATTATACAATTCAGCTTAATTCTACCTACACACCGCAATATCATGCAGGTGGACCACAAGGTTTATTGGACGGAATTGTTGGTGATAGTAATTGGAAAAAAGGGGATTGGCAAGGATATTATGATCAAAATTTTGAAGCAATTGTTGACATGAAAAAAGTGAAATCAGTTTCTTCAATCGCTATGAATTTCTTACAAGATTCTCGTTCTTGGATTGTCTTACCGACAAAATTAGAAGTCTATACATCTAAGGATAATCAGAATTTTAAATTAGTTGGAATGTTAGAAAAACAAGTTGATACATTTGATAATAACGTTTTTTCTGATTCATGGAAAGTTCAGTTCAAAACAGAAAAAGCACGTTATATCAAAGTAAAAGCAACAAATTATGGTGCATTTCCAAAAGGTCATTTAGCAGAACCTTTTCAAGGGAAATCCTATATTTTCGTTGATGAAATAACAATCAAATAAGATAATATTCAAATTTATAAAAAGAGGTAAATCAATACGATTTGCCTCTTTTTTCGTAACTTTATATTCGAAATTGAAGAAAATGCAAACAGAAATTTTAAACAAAACATTACAAAATCGTTCTATCAATCCGACTGCGATGAGATTGTTGGTCTTGGATAAATTGATGAATGCAGAAGTTGCGCTGAGCTTGGCTGATTTAGAAATTGAAATGGATCAGGCAGATCGAGTAACAATTTATAGAACCTTAAAAACTTTCGAAGAAAATAAATTAATTCATTCAATCGAGGACGGAACGGGCTCTAAAAAATATGCGCTTTGCGAGTCGAGTTGCAAATGTACGCCCGAATTTACACATGCTCATTTTCATTGTAATAATTGTAATCAAACGTTTTGTTTGCGAAATATTCATGTGCCAGAAATCAATCTACCCAAAAATTTCAAGGCGGAACAATCTTCATTTATTCTGATAGGAATTTGCGATCAATGTAAATCCTAAACTTTGCAACCAGATTGCAGCAATAACTTTATAATTTTGAAATATAAATTTTTGAATTATGTCTAAAGCTTGTTGTAGTACGTCAAATGACAAACATAAAGATACTCATGATCATAATCACGAAGGTCATGACCACGAACACAATAATAGTAAAATTTTATTAGGTGCCAGTTTAGCTATTTTCTTTGCCGGAATTTTTGTTCAATATGTTTTAAAACCAACTTGGTTTGTTGATAATCAAACTATTCGTTTGATATGGTTTGGCATTTCTTATATTTTAGTAGCATTTCCTGTTTGGGGAGAAGCGTTTAAATTAGCAAAAAAAATAGATTTCTTCAATGAATTTTCGTTGATGGGAATTGCGACTTTAGGTGCTTTCATTATTGGCGAATATCCAGAAGGTGTAGCGGTAATGTTGTTTTATACAATTGGCGAAATGTTTCAGGAAGCGGCGGTTAATAAGGCAAAAGGAAATATTAAAGCCTTATTAGATGTTCGTCCAGATACAGCGCATGTTTTACGAAATGGTAATTTCGAAACAATAAAACCACAAGATGTGGCAATTGGAGAAACAATTCAGGTAAAAGTTGGGGAAAAAGTTCCGTTAGATGGAATTATGATTTCAGATAAAGGAAGTTTTAATACTGCGGCTTTGACAGGAGAAAGTAAACCTTCAACGTATAAAACTGGAGAAACTGCTTTGGCAGGAATGTTAAATCTTGAAAATGTAATCGAAATTCAAACGACTAAAAAATTTGAAGATAGTTCGATTACAAAAATTTTACAAATGGTTCAAGATGCAGCTTCTCGCAAAGCTCCAACTGAATTATTTATCCGAAAATTTGCAAAAATATATACGCCAATTGTTTTCTTTTTAGCGGCTGCTTTGGTGATTATTCCTTATTTCTTTGTTGATAATTACGATTTTAATGATTGGTTATACAGAGGTTTAGTTTTCTTGGTTGTTTCTTGTCCTTGTGCATTAGTAATTTCGGTTCCATTGGGTTATTTCGGAGGAATTGGGGCAGCTTCACGCAACGGAATTTTAGTAAAAGGTTCTAACTTTTTAGATTTAATGGCGAAAGTAAACACAGTTGTGATGGATAAAACAGGAACAATGACGGAAGGGGTTTTCGAAGTTCAAAAAATTGAAACTAATCTTCCTGAAAACGATTTTTTAAATCTTGTTTCGGCTTTAGAAAAACAATCTACGCATCCAATTGCGAAAGCGATTGTGGCAAGTCATCCATCAGAATTGAAAGCGATAGAAGTGGAAGAAATTTCTGGAAAAGGTTTGAAAGGAAAAGTTGATGGAAAAATAGTTTTAGCTGGAAATACTAAATTATTAGATCATTTCTCGATTCAGTATCCACAAGAAATTCATGATATTGTAGAAAGCATTGTGGTAGTCGCGGTTGATAATAAATATGCTGGATATATTACGATTGCCGATAAAATTAAGGAAGATGCGCAACAAGCAATTCAGAAAATGAAGGCTTTGGGTGTTTCGAAAACGATTATGTTGAGTGGTGATAAAAATACCATTACGCAGAAAGTTGCGAAAGAAGTTGGTGTTGATGAAGCTTTTGGTGGATTGTTACCAGAAGGAAAAGTAGAGAAAGTTGAAGCATTGAAAAAAGATCAAAATCAAGTGGTGGCTTTTGTTGGAGATGGAATCAATGATGCACCTGTTTTAGCTCTTTCTGATGTTGGAATTGCGATGGGTGGACTTGGTAGTGATGCTGCGATAGAAACTGCAGATGTTGTAATCCAAACCGATCAACCTTCTAAAATAGCAACGGCGATAAAAATTGGTCGTGAAACAAAAAAGATTGTGATACAGAATATCATTTTAGCAATGGGCGTTAAAATAATCGTGCTTTTCCTTGGTGCAGAAGGAATCGCCAATATGTGGGAAGCTGTTTTTGCTGATGTTGGGGTTGCTTTATTAGCAATTTTGAATGCGGTACGAATTCAACGAATGAAATTTTAGATAAAAAATAAAGCGATCAATTGATCGCTTATTTTTTTATGTATAAATCTTTCATCAAATCTAAATCAACCTTTAAAATATCAGTTAAATAATTTTCGACTGAACCAAAATTCTTATTAATCGCTTCATAAGAACTTTCTAAATATTCAGGTAAAACATCAATTAGATATTTATAATTTGGATCGATTTTTAAGATGTGAGCATATTTTTGTTCCAAAAAGATATTAGAAGCCAAATAATCATCCATAATTGTATCTAAATCGACTTTCAAAGCAGATAAAATCATTGCTGTTGCAAATCCAGTTCGATCTTTTCCAGCTGTACAATGAAATAAAATTGGCGTTCTATTTTTGTGTTGAATAATATCAAAAAAGCTTTTGTATTGCGTTTGACACGTCTTATCTAAAACAAAATCCTCGTAAATTTTGCACATAAATTCTTTCGGATTTGAAATTCCAGCTTTGAATTGTTTCACTAAATTTTCGAAATGTCCAGAAGAAATATCCAAATGAACTTCGTGATTACAACTATTTGGAATGTGATCTTGATTTTTTAAACGTTCGTAAGTCGTGCGTAAATCAATAATTGTTCGAATTGGAAAATCGTTTAAAATCTCCAAGTCATCATCTGTCAAATTTGCTAAATCATCAGATCGAATTAACAATCCTTTTCTAATGACTTCATTTTTTGTGTTAATTATTCCACCTAAATCTCTGCAATTAAATCCGCCTTCAAGTGGAAGAGTTCTTTGTTCGAGCGAGATTTCGCAAAAAGTATTTTCCATTTTCTGTTCGTTTTTTAGGTTATTTTTTGATATGTAAAAGTTAAGGCTAATTATTTAGTTATCATATTAAAATGATATTAAAAAAAGTATAACTTTTTACTTTAACATTTTATTATTTTTATTCAATCTAAATTTATTTTATATTCGCATAGAATTAGAATAAATCTAAATAATCTGATGGGAGATAAAGTGAAAATTGCGAAGGAGAAGTTCATCTTAAAAAAGAAAGAATTTGTGACACCACATCTTATTCGCGTTCATTTGGAGAATGATGATGTTTCTTTTTTTAAGGATACAACGTTGGGCGGAACATGTAAATTACTTTTTCCACCGCTTGGAATCCGTGATATTCACTACGCTGAGTATGATGAAGAAAATCAAAAATGGATTTCGCCATCAGAAAAATTTAAACCAGTTTCTCGTACCTATACGTTGCGTGATATTGATGCAAAAAACAATGTGATTGTGATTGATATTGCAAATCATGGATTGAACGGTCCAGGATCGCGTTGGGCAAATGAGGCGAAAGTTGGAGATATGATTGGGGTTTCGATGAAGTCGAAAAAGAAAGACTTGGCTCCAAAAACAGATTTCATTTTCTTAGCTGCAGATTTAACAGGTTTGCCTGTAATTTCGGCAATTATAGAGTCTCTTCCTGCTAAAACAAACGGAATTGTTTGTGTGGAAGTGCCAACAGAAGATGATATTCACCAAATTGAAACAAAAGCAAATTTAGAATTTAAATGGATTGTGAATCAAAATGTAGGAAGTGGAACAGCTTTATATAGTTTGACGAAAAATCAGCAATTTCCGAAACGCAAAGATGGAAAACGTTTTGCTTATGTTGCGGGAGAATCTAAATCTGTAAAGGAAATAAAATCATTTTTTAAAGATGATTTAGAATGGAAAAAAGACGAATTTTATTGTACATCGCATTGGAAAGCTGGAAAAGCAGAGAGAAATGCATTAGAAAATTGTCACGATAAAATAGAACAAGAATTGTTGGTAAGAGTTTTCTAAAAACAAGAGGGATATTTAATCAAAAGCTTCATCAGAAATGGTGAAGCTTTTTTTGATTATATAAGAATTGAAAAAACGGCTCAATTTTGAGCCGTTTTTTTGTTGTTATTTTACTATTGCATTTCCATTCTTCGCATTCCACCACCTTCTCTTGGTCGGTTTCCGTTTCCATTTTTTGTTGATTTTCCACCAAACTGATTTAAGTTGAATGTTAACGAGAACATTACAAAACGAGTCAGAATATTATTGCGTTGATCGATTGTTGATTCTGCTGTAATTGTACGCGTATAACTGTTATTTTGATTCAATAAATCGTAAACTTTAACACCAGCCTCCAATTTATCATCGAAGAAACGATACATCAAACTTGTATTCCACAAAAAGAAATCACGCTTGAAACCTGCTGCCATTCTCGAGTTATAATTGTAACTGAAATCATTTGTCCAAGTCAAATTTTTAGGAAAAGTAGAAATCGTTTTAATTCCGAAATTGTGCGTAATATTATTTTGATTATCAATAGAATAGTTTACATATCTCGAATTTGTAAAGTTCAAACGATAAGAAGGTGAAATCGTTAAATAATCACCATAATCCCAATTTAATCTCAATGTAGGCGATAGAGTTGTATTGTATTGCTCATATTTCACCGCATCTCTAAAACCTTGCGTTAAAGCATAACTTGCCGACATTCCTATATTTACTCTAAATTTATTGATCCCTTTCTGGTATTGCTTATTAAAGAAAAAGTTACCATTCAGACGATAATTCCCTTTTACATTTTCATACGTTGTAGTTCGTTTATAAATCGAATAATCCATTTCTGTATAATTCACAATATTCGATTCATTGTACGTATAACCTAAGTTAGCGTTAAACCCTTGACGTGTTTTACGATCAAAATTGCTAAACATCAAATTGATTTGATGCGCTTTATTTGGATCAAGATCCGGGTTACCTTTGAAAACATCTAACGGATCAGTTTCATCTAAAATCGGTAAAACTTGTGATGTCGAAGCCAAACTTGTCTGATAATTATACATTAAAGAAAGCGAGTTGTTTCCGCTTTGATAACGAATATTTCCCGAAATATCTGGCAAAGTTTTGTTTTGAGTTGAGCTGTAATCATCTGCTTTAAACGTTCCAAAATTTTGTTGATTATAGATATTTGCACCAAAACGTACAGTTGCCGAAATTTTATTTTTGTTCAGTAATAATTGAGCATATGGATTAAATTCATTCAATTGAGTTGAATAAAAACGCGTCAAATCATTGTTCAAATTATCATATTCTCCCGTTACATCATTATAATTCCATGTTCTATTATTGGTTTCAGAATCAGTTAAATTATAAGCAGAACCAACAGCAATTTTCAAAGAATCTGTAATTGGATACGTATATTTTATATCAAAATTGTATTGATTATTCTTCGAAATATTTTTTTCATTGATGTTTCGATAAATATCCGCTATCGAATCATTTGTATATAAAGTTGTTGAATTGATGAACGAATTTCGATCTGTTTTACCAATCGAAATACTTGAATTAAAGTCTAAATAAGATTTATTTTTGAATTTCTGATTAAGTGATAATAATGTATTAAATGTATTCGAATTTGATTTTCCATTCGAAGTTTGATTCATTTGATTTCTCAAATCACCCAAATCAGAATATGTTTTACTATCCGAAATCGATGAATTTGTAGATGATGAATTACTAAACGATGGATAAAAATAAACTTTTGTGTTGTTTTTCGTCCATTCTAAATTTGTTCCAAAATTATGTCCATACGATTCGCTTTTTGTTTTAGAATTTGCATCAGAAGTATAAATATTTTTAGGCGCAAAATTTTCGATATGTTTGTATTGATCATTTTTTGAAAACGAATGATTTAAACGGTAATCAGCTCCAATTTTCAAATTATCATTTAATTGATCGCTATAATTCAATCCAATCGATGTATTTGTTATTACTCCATCAGAACCTCTTCGTCCCATTCCGCCACGACCACGCGAACCTTCACCGCTTGTCATTCCAGAAGCCGCAATATCCGTTGAAGAACCAATTAAACTAATTTTCTTTTTACCTTTAAAATAATTTGCCATCAAATTGCCTTCGTAATGATTATCCGTTCCGTAACCCGCCGTGGCTTTGAGCATATAACCTTTCTTTTTATCTTCTTTCAAGGTAATGTTTAGCGAAGATTTATCCGATTTCGAACGTTCTCCAGAGAATTTTTCGTTCTTTGTTTTATAATCCGAAACCTGAATTTTTTTGATAATATCCGCAGGTAAATTTTCTAACGCAACTTTTCCATCTGTTCCAAAAAATGGTTCACCATCAATCAAAATCTCATTAACATCTTTTCCATTTACCGTAATATTTCCGCTATCATCCATTTCAAAACCTGGTAATTCTCTCAATAAAGCTTCCAAATTTGCATTCGGTTTTACTTTGTAAGAATCAGCATTATACTCGATTGTATCTTGTTTTACAACAGTAGGTTCCACATTTGTTACCACAACCTCATCTAAATCATAAATCATCGGATTAATGATAATTGTACCAAGATCAATATTGTTTTTGATGGATTCGAAACTTTGTTTGAAAACACCCTCTAAAGGATCATCAATAATTAAATAAACAGGTTTATTTTGAAGATTAATTTCAATTTTGAACGTACCATCATCATTTGTAGATGTCGTAGAAATTTTAGTAGAATCGGCTTTGTTTCCTAAAATAACTTCAGAATCAATTAAAGGAAAATTAAGTACATCCGTTACTTTTCCAGTGATGGTAATCTTTTCTTGTCCAAAAGAAAAAATCGTAATCAAACTAAAAAGAAATGATAGAATATATTTTGTCATGAGATGAATTGGTTTCTTCATCTGTTAGACATCAAATTTTGGGCAAAGTTTAATTTTGATTAAAGTTTTTTCCAACTTTTATCCGAAATTTTATTTAGATCAATTTCAGAAGTTGTGATAAAAAGAGGTGTAATTTCTACAATTCGCTTTACCTGAGTTGTTTTTAGGTTAGATTCTGGACAAAAAGTTTCGATTAAAACAATTTTTTCTGAATCAGAAGAATTGGATTTATAAAGCGTTTTTTGAATTTTTTTATCAATTTTCCAATTTGTACAACTTCCGATACTATAATATTCGAAAATTAAAAGAGGAAGAAATCCGAAGATAATTCCAAAGATAAATTTCATCACATTCATAAAATTCCATCCGTCTTTCTTTTTGATTGAAAGTAGAAAAAGCACATAAATACTAACTGCGGCAGCAAATGTTAAAAGCTTTGGAAATAGTTTCGCAAAGTCATGATTCGCGAATTCTAAACTGATAAAATCTCCAATCAGAAAGTATCCAATAAACCATATAATAAAAATTGTACAGATGATTAAGATAATATTTCGAAGAGTTTTATTCATTTCGCTTTAAGGTTTGTGTGGTATAAATATAAAAATATTCCTGTCAATAGACAGGAATACTCATACTAAAATAGATTTATTTATAAGATTTCAATAAATTCTCTAAAATTTCGCAGGCACATTCAGCCAAGTTTGTCCCTGGACCAAAGATTGCATCTGCACCATTTTGATAAAGATAATCATAATCTTGACGCGGAATAACACCTCCGACTACGATATAAACATCATCTCTACCTAATTCTTTCAATTGCTTTACAACTTCCGGAACCAATGTTTTGTGACCTGCAGCCAAAGAAGAAATTCCTAAAATATGAACATCATTCTCTACAGCTTGCTTCGCAACTTCTGCTGGCGTTTGGAACAATGGAGAAATATCCACATCAAATCCCATATCCGCAAAAGAGGTTGCAACGACTTTCGCGCCACGATCGTGACCGTCTTGTCCCATTTTTGCCACCATAATACGAGGGCGACGTCCGTCTTCTTCTGCAAACTCGTCAGCTAAATTACGAGCTTCCTCAAATTTATTCATTTTACCTGCTTCCATAGCATAAACTCCTTGAATTCCTCTTGTAATCGCTTTATGACGTCCAAAAACAGTTTCTAATGCATCAGAAATTTCACCTAAAGTAACACGACGACGAGCCGCTTCGATAGATAATTCTAATAAATTTCCTTCGCCTGTTTCAGCAGCTTTTGTTAATTGCGCTAAAATATCTTGTACAGCTTCGCTATTACGCTCCGCTTTAATTTGATTTAATCGATCAATTTGTTTTTGACGAACAGCTGTGTTGTCAACTTCTAAAATTTCGAACTCTTGTTGTTCTAATTTCGAGCGATAAGCATTTACACCTACAATTGCAACTTCACCAGAATCAATTTTGGCTTGTTTTTTTGCAGCAGCTTCTTCAATACGCATTTTTGGAATTCCAGCTTCTATGGCTTGCGTCATTCCACCTAATTCACGAACTTCTTGAATATATTCCCACGCTTGATTTGCCATTTCATTTGTCAAAGATTCAATCATAAAACTTCCTCCAAAAGGATCAGCTGTTCTACAAATTTGAGTTTCTTCTTGTAAAATGATTTGTGTATTACGTGCAATACGCGCCGAGAAATCTGTTGGTAAAGCAATTGCTTCGTCCAATGCATTGGTATGCAAAGATTGTGTTCCACCTAATGCAGCAGCTAAGGCTTCGATTGCTGTACGACCAATATTGTTATAAGGTTCTTGCTCTGTTAAACTCCAACCAGAAGTCTGACAGTGCGTTCTCAACATTAATGATTTTTTATTTTGAGGCTCAAATTCTTGCATCAATTTTGCCCATAACATACGAGCAGCTCTCATTTTTGCAATTTCTTGAGGGAAATTCATTCCAATCGCCCAGAAAAATGATAAACGAGGAGCGAAGTCATCAACTTTCAATCCTGCTTCCAAACCAGTTTTTACATATTCGTAACCATCTGCAAGCGTATAAGCCATTTCCAAAACAGGCGTAGCTCCAGCTTCTTGCATGTGATAACCTGAAATAGAAATCGAATTGAAACGAGGAATTTTTTGAGAAGTATATTCGAAAATATCTGCAATAATTTTCATCGAAGGAGTTGGCGGATAAATGTATGTATTACGCACCATAAACTCTTTCAAAATATCATTCTGAATGGTACCAGAAAGTTGATCTTGTGAAACACCTTGTTCTTCTGCAGCTACAATGTAGAATGCTAAAATAGGAAGAACAGCTCCGTTCATTGTCATCGAAACCGAAATTTTATCCAATGGAATTTCATTGAACAAAATCTTCATATCTTCTACAGAATCTATTGCAACGCCAGCTTTACCTACATCTCCTACAACGCGCTCGTGATCTGAGTCGTATCCTCGGTGAGTAGCCAAATCAAAAGCAACTGAAAGTCCTTTTTGACCAGCAGCTAAATTTCTTTTGTAAAAAGCATTCGATTCTTCGGCAGTAGAAAAACCTGCATATTGGCGAATTGTCCAAGGTTGACGAACATACATAGTCGTATAAGGACCACGTAAATATGGTGCAACTCCGGGTAGAAAGTTAATCTGTTTCAGATCTTTTACATCATCGTAATTGTAATCACTTTTGACTTGTAAACTATCTAATTCAAATGACTCTATATGTGATGGATTAGAATTTAGATTTCGTTTAAATCTTAAATTCGAAAAATCTGTTTTGTGATTCATCTTGCTAAGATAAATAATTATCTATTAGATTTTATAAAATTACCAATTTTTGAAACTGCTTTTTTCAACTTTTTGTCAACAAAAGTTGAAAAAACATTTTAATCGAGTTTTTTGGTAAAATTATTGATTGAATTTGATTATCAATAAATTAAAACCGCACAAAAAATAATTATTATGAAGCTAGATTTTAGTAACAAAAAGATTCCAGAGATTTTGAGTGAATTTCAGGATAAAAATACCTTTCAATGGCAAAATGATATTTTTGATTTGATGAAAAAGATCGATTCAAAAGAAGAAAAAGTTAATTTCCATTATTCGAGAGAAGATAATGTTTATATATCAAATTTTGATCCTCAATTTGTGAATGATACATTTCATTCGTTAAATAATTTTTTAGGATTGAAAAAAGGTGATTCTACACTTTTAAGTTCATCGGTTTTAGAAAATGAAGGAGAAATTTCATTGGTTCAAGCCATAGAAGGAGGTTTTGATTTGTATTGTCATGAAAATTCGGATAAAGTGAAGATTCCATTAACAGACGAAAGTCAAGACGAGATAGGATACGCATTAAATTATGCTTATTTGACAAAGAAACAGATTGAAAACTCTTTTGAAGATTTAGCAAGAATCGAAAAAATTGCTGTCGAAAGTGATGATTTGTCAGATGATTTGAAAAGTAAATTGAATGATCAAACGAAAACAACTTTTTATCAAGTTTTTACCGCGAATGGGTTTCCGATTGCAGTAAAGAAAATAGATGAAACAGATTATACAGTTTTAGATAAAATAGAACTTTCGGAAGATGAAAAAGGTAATTTAGTCTTGAATTCGCCTTACGAAAAAGAATCACTAAATTTAAATAGACAGGCTGTTGTTTCGGATGATCAGAAAAAGTTTAGATGGATTTTTGGAAATGAGTGTAAGTTGAATGGGAAAGATGTGGTGAATTTAGAATTGATCGAAGAGAAATTAAAACCATATATCGATTATAATTTTATTGTGATTGCTTTTCCGAAAAAAGGATCTACAGAAGATGTAATTTCTTTGGTAATAGAAAGTCGATTTGCAGAACATGTTGATATTCCAAAAAGTGAATTAGAATCTTATGAAGTTCCGCAACAAACATTTTTTATCGGAGATTTCCCAAAAAGTAATGATAAAGCAGCTATTAGAGCAGAATTAATTAGATTGTTGAAAGAATCTAACGAAAATAATTAATTCAAAAAGGGATACGACATCGTCGTATCCCTTTTTGAATTTAAGCAATAAACAATTTTTAGTATTGAATATCAATTAAAGATTTTAACGGAATCAAAACTCCATTCTTAATTTGTAAAAAATTATCCGTAACAGACCAAACAGTCGTCTCAATTTTCTTAGGACCTTGATCTGTTTGAAATGTAATATATGCTTTCGATTTGAATTCGTTTCCTAATCTTACTGCACCATTCAATTTGTTTGCCTCTACCGTTACTTCGTCTTTTGGCGCGTCTAAAAATTTATAGTTTCTTACTTCTTCTTTTTCGATAAGTTCTGCTTTCATCATTTTTTTAAATTTTGGTTAATTTAATCTTCCATAACACATGTATGAAATTAATCATATTTTTCAATAAACCATAACTTTCGTCATATTTTTTTGAACTTAATTAGAATTATTCAAAATACAGACCAAAATCAATTTTATGAAATTAAAATTTCATTAGAATATTAATCTTTTCTTCAACATATTAATCTGAAATAATATTATAGAAATCACTAAATTTGCAGAATGTCAGACGAAAAGAAATTTAAATCCGGTTTTGTAAACATCATAGGAAATCCAAATGTTGGAAAATCTACTTTGATGAATATGTTGATGAAAGAGCGTTTGGTTATCGCAACACATAAAGCGCAAACGACTCGTCATCGTATCAAAGGTATTTTGACAGGAGAAGATTATCAGATTGTATTTTCGGATACTCCTGGTGTTTTGGATCCTGCTTATGAACTGCAAACAAAAATGATGGATGCAGTAAATGAATCGTTGGTGGATGCCGATGTGATTCTTTATGTTGTAGAAATTGGAGAAAAACGATTGAAAAATGAACAAGTTTTCGAACGTCTGCAAAAAACATCTACACCAATTATTTTATTGTTGAATAAAATTGATACAGCTACGCCAGATCGATTGAATGAAGCGGTAGAATATTGGCACGAATTATTACCAAAAGCAGAGATTTTACCTATTTCGGCTAAAGAAAACGTTAATGTAGATTTGTTGATTAATAAGATCAAAGAAATTATTCCAGAAGGACCACAATATTATCCAGAAGATCAATTAACAGACCGTTCGGAGCGTTTTATTGTAAACGAAGTAATTCGCGAAAAGATTTTATTAAACTATCAAAAAGAGATTCCTTATTCTGTTGAGGTAGTAACAGAACGCTTCAAAGAAGATTTGAATTTAATTTCTATCGAAGCTGAAATTTTTGTAGAACGCGATTCTCAGAAAGGAATTATTATTGGACATAAAGGAGAGTCTTTATCGAAAGTAGGAAAAGAAGCAAGAGAAGAATTAGAAAAATTCTTTGATAAAAAAGTATTCTTGAAACTTTTCGTGAAAGTGCGAAAAGATTGGAGAAGCAAAGAGAATGATTTGCGTCGTTTTGGTTATTAAAAACGATTAAAAAATAGATAAGTCTTGAGAAATCAAGACTTTTTTTGTGGCTTTACCTAAATTTTAGTTGTAAATTTATAGAACAAAATCTATTCTAGAATTTAATTATTATGGCTAAAATATTATTTCCAACCGATTTTTCGGAAACAGCGAACAATGCTTTTTTGTATGCGTTAAACCTTGCAAAAGTTCTTAAAACAGATATTAAGTTAGTTTCGGTACAATCAAATCTTAAAAATTATCTTGAAGTTACAGAAGAAAACTTCGAAAATTATATCAATAAACTTAAAAATATTGCAAAAGAAAATAACCTTGAACATGTAAAAATAGAGAGTTCTTTGGTTGTTGGCGATTTGTTGTTGATGATTTTGGATATTATCAACAAAGATGATATACAATATGTGGTGATGGGAACGAATGGACAAAATAGTTTAGGCAAAAAGTTTTTTGGCTCTAATACTGTAAATGTCATTAATAATTCGCCTGCGCCTGTGTTGGTTGTTCCAAATAATGTGAAATTTAAAGAAGAAAGAAATTTTGCTTATGCTACATTGTTTAATCAAAAAGAGACAAAAGCTTTGGCGCAAATGGAAGAAGTGACAAAACGTTACGATAAATTGTTGAACATTGTACATGTTGATGACAAATCGATTACTCCGCAAATGTTAAGCGTAAAAAAAGAATGGGAAGAAGAATATCCTGAAGCGATGATTACAATTGAACCGAGTAAAGATGTAGAAGGTGGTTTAATCAATTATTGTATGAAAAACAATATCGATGTATTAGGCGTTGTTCACCGTGAATTATCATCTTTTGAAAGATTATTTACAATTAATCATAGCCAACGATTATTGTCGAGTGCAAATGTAGCGTTATTGGTTTTTCAGGAAAGTAAATAAATTAAAAACATAAAACTTAGAGCGGAGAATTCTCCGCTTTTTTGATTGGCTAAATTTTTGCAACAAATTTCTCAAAACACTTTTATGACGGAACTTCAGAAAATACAAAACCTCAAAAAACATAAAGCAATTGCAACAGGATTATTCATTTTGATGGCTTTTATTTACTTTTTGATGGTTTATCTAAGTCAACATTCACCTGCGAAATGGATTGGATATGTGGAAGCATTTGCCGAAGCAGCAATGGTTGGTGCACTTGCCGATTGGTTTGCGGTTACGGCTTTGTTCAAATATCCGCTTGGACTTAAAATTCCGCATACAAATTTGATCGAAAATAGTAAAAATTCGATTGGAGATAATTTGGGACAGTTTGTAACTGAGAATTTTTTGACACCATCTACAATTCGTCCATATATCGAGAAATTAGAAGTTGTAAAATACGCAGCAGATTGGTTGAATAAACCTACGAATCAAGAAATGTTGCAAGAAGAATTGATTAATTTCTCCAAGAAAATTGTCAAAGATTTAGATGATAAAGATGTCGTTGATTTTATAACCTTGAAAGGTGATGAAATTTTGAAACAATTTGATTTACCTGAATTAGTATCATCAAGTTTAGAGTATATTTTAGAAAAGGAAAAACACGACGAAATTTTAGAAGCAATCATTCCAAAAGCGAAAGAGTATATTTTAGAAAGTGATTTGATTATTAAAGATAAATTAAATGAAAAACATCCTGTCATTTCATTTTTTGCTGGTAAAAAAATATCGAAAGGAGTAGTGGAAGGCGTGGTTAGTTTTTTGGATGAGGTTGAAGCGGACAAAGAGCATCCAATTCGTCATAATATCGAACGAATTATCCGAGAAAATATTCAGAATATAAAAGAATCTCCCGATTGGAAATTTAGGTTAGAATCGCTTCGAGATGATTTTATCACAAAAGAACGATTGAATGATTATGCTTTGGATTTGTGGTTGGCGATTAAACAAAATTTGACTGAAAGTTTTGATGATGATAATTCTGCAATGCAAGTTTACATTAAAAAAAATATAATAAAATTGACCGAGAATTTGAACGATAACCAAGAAATGATTGATAAGATTAATGGTTGGGTGCGTCATTTTATTTACCGTATGATTTTACGAAATGTCAAAGAAGTAGAAAGTTTGATTAGTAATACCGTTGATAAATGGGAAGGAAAAGAGTTGAGCGAAAAGCTAGAATTGGAAGTTGGGAAAGACTTGCAATTTATTCGGATTAACGGAACGTTGGTTGGAGGACTTGTTGGTTTAGTTATTTACACGATTACGCAATTGGTATTTCATTAAAATATAAAAGCTCGAGAATCTCTCGAGCTTTTTCAATTAACAACTATAAATATTACTTAACTAAATTAAGTTTTTCATCTGCTTTCCAAATTCTATATTCTAAAGTATAGCCTTTTGGTACGTAAACTACGATTGGTAATTTGCTATTGTAACGCGTTTGAATAGATTGTGCGTGTACAATTTTTTCGACAGATTTATTGTCAAAACATCCCATTAAAGTTCCTCCAACGTTACCGTTTGATTCGAAATTGAAATAATCATAACCCCAACCATCAACAGTTTTTTGTTCGAAGGCTCCTGCTAAGAAAAAATGATTACAAGAATCAACCAATGTTTTTTTACCTGCGAAAATTTCTACACTATAATTATCTTCGTTAGGTAAAGTTTTCAACGTGATAATTTTTTGTTCATATCCATCTTTTGCTTTTGGATACATTGAATAATCTATTTTCATATTTTTTTGCGCGAATGTTACCATAACCATTAATAATGCTAAAACGCTAAATACTTTTCTAAGTTTCATACTAATTTGATTTTATTTTATTTGTTTTCTATTAGTAAGATGCAAAAGTTAGGTGAATGGTTGTGTGAGGGAATGTTAAATTTTTGTGAAATAAAAAAAGACAATCAAATTGATTGTCTTTTTTGCTCCTCCTCTTGGGCTCGAACCAAGGACCCTCTGATTAACAGTCAGATGCTCTAACCAACTGAGCTAAGGAGGAGTATCGTTATCGATATTGTGTTGCAAATATAGAGCAAATTTTATTACTTCCAAATCTTAAAAGTATTTTTTTTCGTTCTACAAGTCGCATTAATAGGCAACTCTTTGAAAATGAATCAGAAATAATTCAAAAAAATTATTCATAATGACGAAAAATTCCTTGTTGTGTTGCCGTCCACAATGGTGCTTCTTTATTTGCTGCTTTTAGCGCGCTTGCTGCCCACGTATTACACGTAAAAAATAAGCTATAACTTCCTTTTGCTTCGTAAAACGAATCACTATCTCCATAAACAGCATCCGTTTTTATTAATTCGACTTTGTTATTTTTATCTAAATCAAATGATTGCTTGATGTAAACAATTAATTTTTGATATTCCTCTAAGCTCATGTTTACTTTTTTACAATCTTCTCCCAACGTCATTTTATCATAAAAAGTAGTATGCATCGCCGAATCTCCCAACCAAAATGCAGCGTTGAAAGCAGTAGAAAATTTCAAATCTTTCCATTCTGGTGTATCCAAATAGAAACCTTTATCACCCCAACCAAAGGCAATATATTTGTATTCTTTTTTCGATTTCGTATCCGAAAAAGGCACAAAAGTCGACCAATCAATCGCTTCAGATTTTACTGGAACCACAATATCTGTATGTACGCCATTTGTCAAAATATAAGCTGTAATTTGATCATTAGGCTTTTCTTTTTGCTTATTTACTGGAATTAATGGCAGCAAAACTACTGCAAGTAAATACACCACAATTAGTAAAACTAAAGCTCCTAAAGTTTTGAGTAGAATTCGGAAGATTTTTTTCATAGTATTTTGTTGTGTAACGAATATAAAACAAAAAACCTCGCAATTGCGAGGCTTTTCTTAATTTGATTCGTTGTAAAGTGTATTATGATCTTTGTCCAAGAAATTAAATTGTAAGTATTTGTACGCATCTCTTGGTACAATCTTAATCCACTTTTTATGCTTAAAAAACCATTTCATCTGAATGCTTGGCAATCCATGTTGTAAATAAGCAGCTACGAAAGGATGCACGTGCAACGACATTTTTCGTAAATCCTTATCTTTTCTATCAAGGATATTCAAGAGCACTTGTTCAATTTTATCAATTGTAACGATAGGTGCTTCAACTTCATTCGATTCTTGGTTAGGATTTTCTTCAGTTGTCACGAAATTCACTTCTGGGCGAACACGTTGTCTTGTAATCTGAATCAATCCAAATTTACTTGGTGGCAAAATCTTATGTTTTGCTTTATCTTTCGCCATTTCAGCTCTCAGATGTTCGAACAATTCTTTCTTATGTTCTACATCCGTCATGTCAATAAAATCGACCACAACAATTCCTCCCATATCACGTAATCGCAACTGACGTGCAATTTCAGAAGCAGCAATTTTGTTTACGGCAAAAGCTGAATCTTCTTGATTTTTAGAATTACGAGAAATATTTCCTGAATTCACATCAATTACATGTAACGCTTCTGTATGTTCAATCACAAGATATGCACCTTTAGATTGTGGAATAGTTACCGTTTTACCAAAAGCTTGTTTAATTTGTCTTTCGACATTAAACTTCTCAAAAATTGGAACAAATGGATCGTCGTATTCTTTTACCAAATTAATTTTATCTGGTGCAATAACTTCCAAATATTCGCGCATCTCGTCAGCTAATTCGTCATCATCAACAGAAATTTTAATAAAATCATCATTAAAATTATCTCTCAAAATAGAAGAAGCTCTGTCCATTTCGCTGAGAATTTTAGCTGGCGCTTTCTTTTTTTGAAGATTTTTGAAGATTTGAGTCCATTTGTTTAACAAATATGCCAAATCTGCTTGCAATTCTTCTGCGTTCTTCTCTTCGGCAACTGTTCTGATAATAACTCCGAAGCCTTCTGGTGTTAAACCTTCTAAAATTTTGATTAAACGATCGCGTTCTGGTTTTTGTTTGATTTTTTGCGAAATCGAAACACGTTCCGAAAATGGAACTAAAACTAAATATCGACCAGCAATTGAAATTTCAGAAGTAATTCTTGGTCCTTTCGTATGGATTGGTTCTTTTGTAATTTGAACCAAAACGGAATCACCTGGAGCAAAGATTTCTGTAATTTGTCCATCTTTGTCAATCGGCTCTTCCATACGGAAGTTCTTCAATTTTTCGGTTTTGTACGTGCCATTTGCTACAATTTTGTTGTAAGCATTTGACGAGCGTATTTGTGGACCTAAGTCATGGTAATGTAAAAATGCATCTTTCGAATAACCAATGTCAACAAAGGTTGCATTTAAACTGGGAGCTAATTTTTTGATTTTACCCAAGTAAATGTCGCCAACTGCAAAGCCATCATTTGCAGTATCTTGATGAAATTCCATCAAGCGACCTTCATCTAAAACTGCGATGCGTACTTGATCAGCTAAGGCTGAAATCACTAATTCTTTACTCATCAAAAAATTATGTTTTTAAAAATGATAAAAGCACTTTCCAAAATTTCCATTGAAAAGTGCTATCTTGTAAAAAGACTAAATTATTAATAGCTTAGCTACTAATTATTTTTTCTTTTTGTGTCTGTTAAGACGACGACGTTTTTTGCGTTTGTGCGTCGCTACCTTATGTCTTTTACGTTTTTTTCCGCTTGGCATGATACAATTATTTTATTGTTATTTGATTACGTTTGCTTCGCTAGTCTTTACATCTTCGATGAAAGTCTTCGCTGGTTTAAATGTAGGAACGTTGTGTGCTGGGATAATGATAGAAGTACCTTTTGTAATGTTTCTACCTGTTTTTTCAGCTCTAGTTTTAATAGTAAAAGAACCAAATCCTCTTAAGTATACATTTTCTCCTTCTACTAATGATTTAATCACCTCCTCCATAAACGATTCTACCACTCTTTGAGTATCGCTCTTTTCAAGTCCTAATTTACCTGAAATGTTATTTACTATTTCTGCCTTTGTCATAATTCCTCTTATTATTCTTAAATTTGAAAGCGGGTGCAAATATAACGATAGTATCCCAACAAAAAAAGATTTTTTCAGTTTTTATGAACTTCAACTATCTGATTTTGTCATATTTTGACAAAAATAAACGAGATTTACCTTGGCGTCATACAAAAGACCCATTTCACATTTGGTTGTCGGAAATTATTCTCCAACAAACAAGGGTTGACCAAGGTATGAAATTTTACAATAATTTCATACAAGAATTTGAGACTATTTTCGATTTGGCAAATGCCGACGAACAAAAAGTCCTAAAATTCTGGCAAGGACTGGGTTATTATTCCCGTGCCAGAAATTTGCACTTCACGGCAAAGACGATTGCTGATGAATTAAATGGACAATTTCCGAATAATTTCAAAGATTTAAAAAAGCTAAAAGGCGTAGGAGATTACACTGCTGCTGCAATTGCATCTATTGTATATGATGAATCTGTGCCTGCTGTAGACGGAAATATGTTTCGAGTTTTTGCGCGATATTTTAATATTACAGATGATATAAGTTCGCCAAAAACAAAGAAGATTTTCTGGGATTTGGGCTTAGAAATCATTGATAAAAAACGTCCAGGTGATTTTAATCAGGCGGTGATGGATTTGGGTGCAACGATTTGTACACCAAAACAACCAAAATGTGAAATTTGTCCACTTAATGAGTCTTGTGAAGCGCTTCGATTAAATAAAGTAAACGAATTGCCTATCAAATTGAAAAAGACAAAAGTATCAAATCGTTTTTTACATTTTATTTTCATCGAAAATGAAGATAAAATTGCGTTGTCTAAACGAATTGGAAATGATGTTTGGAAAAATTTATTCACTTTTCCAAAAATCGAAACTGAAACTGATTTGTTGGATAAAGGTTGGATTTTAGATAAAAATCTTGAAAATAATTTAACTTTTATCGAAGAAGAGAAACACATTTTGTCACATCAAAATTTATTTATAAAATATTGGAAATTAAATGTATCTTTAAAAGATATAACAAATTTGCAAGCCGAAAATGATTTTGAAATGATTGCTTTAAACGATCTCGAACATTATCCGCTTCCAAAACCAATAGAAAAATTTATAAATAAACATTATTTGGATTAACTTTGTAAGTAACAAGCCACTAAAAACCTATTACAACTATGAATGGAACAACGAATAAAGTACTTTTGATCGGAAATTTGGGCGATGATGTAAAATTGCATCATTTTGACGAACAAAATTGTATTGGACGATTTCCTATTGCAACGACAGAATCATATATCTCTAGAACGGGAGAGCGAATTACAGAAACAGAATGGCACAATATTGTGACACGCAATAAATTGGCAGAATTATGTGATCGTTATCTAAAAAAAGGAGATAAAGTTTTTGTTGAAGGACGTATCAAAACGCGCAAATGGGACGATAACGGACAAACGCGTTATACAACAGAAATCGTAGCAAATTCAATCGAGTTTTTGACACCCAAAATTGACAATGAACAACGTCAAGCCATGCAAAATGATCAGAACAAAGTTCAGCAAAGTCAACAAAACACAACAGTTGTCGAGCCGCCTTTTATAGATGAAGGAGAAGACGATTTACCTTTTTAGAAATTAAAAAATTAAATGAATTTTACAAAACTTAACGTTTTACGTTATACAATGAATTTTAAAACTATAATAGCATTATGTAGTAGTGCTATTTTTTTTGTGTCGTGCAATAAAAACGAGGAAGTTGCCAAACCTTTAGGGCAAGTTCGTCTCGAATATCCGCAACAAACTTATCTATCATTCAAAGAAAATGTGCCTTATACTTTTCAGTATTCAAACTTTGGGAAGGTGATTGCAGGGAAAAAACCAAACTCTTTCAATATTGTTTATCCACGAATGAAAGCAACAATTTACCTGACGTATTTTCCAGTTCAGTCACCACAAGATTTAATCGTTCAAATAAAAGAAAGTGAAAGTTTTGTACAAGAACAGACGGTTAAAGCCAGTTTTATCTCGCCACAAGAATTTTCTTTTCCAGAAAAAAAGGTTTTTGGTACTATGTATGAATTAGGAGGAGAATCAGCGATTAATATTCAATTTCATGCGACGGATAGTGTAAAGAATTTTTTAGCAGGTTCGGTTTATTTCAAAACTCAACCAAAACCTGATTCTTTAGCTCCAGCAGTTGATTATATCAAAAAGGATGTAAAAAAATTGTTAGAAACCTTAGAATGGAAAAAATAAACAGCTTTGATAAATAAATTCTATTAATTTTGTAATCGTTTAATAAAATTAGAACATAAATAAATTTAAAACAATATGTTAATACAGATAGCTACCTTAATGCTTAGTTTGATGCTTTTAGTAATGTTGCACGAGCTAGGACATTATGTTACAGCGCGATGGTTTGGCGTTCGTGTCGAACGTTTCTTTTGTTTTTTCGATGTGAAATTTGCCATTTGGAAAAAGAAAATTGGAGATACTGTTTATGGTATCGGTTGGTTGCCTCTTGGAGGATACGTAAAACTTTCGGGAATGATTGACGAAAGCATGGATTTGGAACAAATGAAACAAGAGCCAAAACCATGGGAATTCCGTGTGAAACCAGCTTGGCAACGATTAATCATTATGTTAGGTGGTATTATTGTGAATATCATTTTAGCGATGATTATTTATACTATTTTATTCATTTCTCAAGGAAAAAGCTTTGTTGATGTAAACAAAATGCAATATGGAATCGAAGCGAATGCAACGCAAACTAAATTTGGCCTGCAAAAAGGTGATATTCCTGTAGGCGTAAATGGTGTTAAATATCAAGCATTAAACGAAATAGGAAAAGAAGCTTTATTAGGTGGTGAAACTTTAGATGTAAAACGTCAAGGAAAAGAAGTTTCTTTACCAATTACAGAAGATTTCAGAACTGAAATTTTAAACGCTAAAGGCGCTTTCTTTATTCCTCAAATGCCAACTGTTGTAGATTCGGTTGTTGAGAATAGTGCAGCACAAAAAGCAGGTTTATTAAAAGATGATAAAGTAATTGCTATTGATGGTTTCACAACACCTCTATTTTCAGATTTAACAAATAAATTAAAAGAATACAAAGGGAAAACTGTTTCTTTGAGTGTTGAAAGAAAAGGTGAGCCTGTAGAGTTGATGGTTAATGTAGGTAAAGATGGAAGCATTGGATTCCTAAGATCAACAGCGTATTTAGATTCATTGATTTCTAAGGAAGATTATACAATTGGTGAAGGAATCGCAAAAGGAATTGTAGAGCCATTTGAAGCGATTGCAACGCAAGTTCGTGGAATTGGAACATTATTCCAAGTAAAAGACGGTCGTAAGCAAGTTGCTGGGCCAATTGGAATGGTAAAACAAATGCCAAAAGAATGGAACTGGTTATTTTTCTGGTCATTTACGGCTATGATTTCTGCTTGGTTAGCATTCATTAACTTATTACCAATCCCAGGTTTGGATGGTGGACATGCTGTTTTTGCTATCTATGAAATGGTGACAGGTAAAAAACCAAGTGAAAAAGTTTTAGAAAAAGCACAAATGGTTGGAGTTGTAATTATCTTAGGATTAATGGTATTCATATTTGGGAACGATATTGTGAATATGATTTTTAAATAAATTTTAAAATATTTTTTGTGGGTGTAAAAAATACTTCTATATTTGCACCCACAATTAAGCAACATTCCTCCTTAGCTCAGTTGGTTAGAGCATCTGACTGTTAATCAGAGGGTCCTTGGTTCGAGCCCAAGAGGAGGAGCTTTTTTAGTGAAACGTCAAACAAAGACTTAAAAATAAAATTTTAAAATATCGGATTTTCCTCCTTAGCTCAGTTGGTTAGAGCATCTGACTGTTAATCAGAGGGTCCTTGGTTCGAGCCCAAGAGGAGGAGCAAAAAAGACAATCAATTTGATTGTCTTTTTTTATTTTATATCAATTTCAGTATGGTTATTCAACCAGTCTTTTGCCATTTCGAATGTAGATAAATTTTTGCTCAATTCTAGTGGTTTCTCCTTAAGTAATTTTAAAAATTGTTGATTGACTAAATCAATTGTGTAGCGTTCTGCTTGATTTAGCTGTTGTTTTTCTCGGTTTGAAGCGTAATAATTATTTTTATTAATAAAATTGAAATAATCATTGACCAATTCCCAAAGTTCAGGAATTCCTTTTCCGATTAATCCAGAACCGATAATTGATTTTCTTTTCCATTGAGAAGATTTGGTTGGTAAAAATTGCAATGAACGAACAATGTCTAATTTTGCATCTTTCACTAATTTTTCTTGAAATGAATCTGATTTATTAACGAAAATCAAATCAGCCATTTCCATAATTCCGCGTTTTATTCCTTGTAAATCATCTCCAGAACCCGGAAGTTGAAGAAATAGGAAGAGATCTGAAATTTCATTTACTAAGGTCTCAGATTGTCCAACACCAACAGTTTCAATCAAAATATTTTCAAATCCTGCTGCTTCACATAATAAAATTGCTTCATATGTACGTGACGTAACACCGCCTAAAGAGCCGTTAGAGGCGCTTGGACGTATATAAGCATTCTCTTCTCGAGATAAGTCTTCCATGCGTGTTTTGTCGCCTAAAATACTTCCTTTGGAAAGTGAACTACTAGGGTCAATAGCTAAAATTGCTACTTTTTCATCTTTACTCAGAATATATTTCCCCAGAGATTCGATAAAAGTACTTTTACCAACACCAGGAATTCCAGTAATGGCAATTCTTTTTGACGTTATGGAAACAGGTAATAAACTAATGATATGTTGCGCTAATTTTAAATCGTCTAAACGATTGCTTTCGGCAAGTGTAATAGCTCTTGATAAGGCAAAACGATCACCTTCTTTTATTTTTTGAGCAAGTATTTCGGGGTCAATTTTTCGCATAAGACACAATCTTAGATTAAAGATAAAGTCTTAATTAAGAATAAAAAAATACAATCGAGATTTGTGAAATTATTTTATATAGCTCTTGTATTAATTGGTGTAAAAAATAAAATGAATATAAATGAATATCTATTTAAAATTCAGTTGTATAAACTTTATTAATTCGTGATTATGAATTTTTTTGTTCCGCTTTAATTCTTTTTATAAAAGCAGAAGGAGATTCGTTCATTATTTGAGTAAAAGTTGTCGTAAAAGTACTGTGAGAAGCAAATCCGCAATCGCTTGCTAAATAGCTTACTTTCGTATTAATGTATTTCGGCTCATTTTGAAGTCGATTTACAATGTAATTTACTCTCAACTCATTCAAATAAGAATTAAATTGTTTTTGACGATGAGTTTTAATGATTTCGGAAAGGTATTTTGTATTCGTTTCAAATTGTTTTGATAATGAAGCAAGATTAATATCTTTCTTAGTAAAGCCTTTATTCTTCTCAAATAATTCTAATTTTCGAAGTAAATCATTTTCGGTTTTAGATGAAATGCTAAGATTATTCATTGGTTTTTCCTCAATGATAACCTCTGTTGGCGGAGTTGGAGGAATTATTTTATTTGTAACCTCTTGTTTGATTGGTTCAGAAGGAATTTCTTTAATTTCTTTTACAGAATTAATTTCTTCAGTAGAAATTTCAGTTGATTGTTTAGTTTTTTTGGAAACAAAGTAAATAATTAATCCTAAGATAATTATAGCTAAAACTATTAATGAAATGATTAACCAAGTTTCCATTTTTGTAAAATTTATATTCCGAATTAATAAAATAAAACCAATTGATAATCATTAAAATACTTGTTTTTTTCTGATTATACTATTGTAAAAATACTCCGAAATTTTGAAATAAAAAAGGCTAACTTTTAAGAGTTAGCCTTTTTTTGAAATTCATCTTTGCTTGGAGAACAACCACAGCCTTTTGAGCATCCGCCTCCTTTTGAGCTAAATGAGCTTCTAATTAATTTTACAACATACCAAACTGCAAATCCAAAAAGGAAAGCGATAAAGATATATTGTATCCAAATATTGTCCATACTATTATTTTAAAAAATGATATGCAATGAATGCAACTACATATGCTAAACCTGTCATAAACCCTGTCTGAATCAATGTCCATTTCCAAGAATTTGTTTCTCGTTTTACGATCGCAATTGTACTCATACATTGCATTGCGAATGCATAAAATAACAACAACGAAACTCCTGTAGCAAGGTTGTATGCTGGTTCTCCTGTGTTTTGATTAATCTCATTTTTCATACGAAGAAGTAAACGATCTTTTTGACCATTGTCCTCAACATCAACCTCTCCTAAACTATAAACTGTTGACATCGTTCCGACAAAAACTTCACGCGCTGCGAATGATGAAATTAAACCAATTCCCATCTTCCAATCGTATCCTAAAGGCTCTACAACTGGTTCTATAACTGATCCTAATCTCCCTAAATATGAATGTTCTAATTTGTAAGAAGCAATTTCATTTGCCAAATCTTCTTCATTCATTTTCGGATGATGAGCAGTTACAATTTCTTCTGCATTTTTGAATTGTTCTCCAGGTCCGAAAGTTCCTAAAACCCAAAGAATAATCGAAATTGCAAATATGATTTTACCCGCATCAACTAAAAATCCTAATGTTTTTTCCCAAACATTAATTCCAACATTTTTCCAATCAGGAAGTTTGTATGTTGGCATTTCTAAAATTAGGTAACTTTTATGTTTCGCTTTAATGATTAAATTTAATAAAATAGCACTTCCTAGTGCGCCTAAAACACCTAAAATGTACATCACAAATAACGCCAAAGCTTGGTAACTTAATCCGAAAATATGTTCGTCGGGAATAACCAAAGCAATTAAAACGATGTAAATTGGTAAACGAGCCGAACACGTCATAAAAGGCGTTACAAGTATCGTTAATAGACGTTCTTTATCATTTTCGATATTACGCGCAGACATGATTGCAGGAACGGCACAGGCAACACCAGAAATTAATGGAACGACACTTTTTCCACTTAAACCGAATGGTTTTAACCATCTGTCCATTAAATAAACCACGCGACTCATGTAGCCCGTTTCTTCCATTATTGAAATGAATAAAAACAAAATGGCAATTTGCGGAACGAAAACGGCAATCCCTTCTATACCTGGAATTATTGCACCTCCAATAATTTCGTTGATAGGTCCTTCGGGAATTAAGCTAATTGCTTTTTCGTCGATCCAACCAAATAAATCTTCGACCATTGTCATTAATGGTGCAGACCACGTATAAACAGCTTGAAAGATTAATAATAAAATTCCTAAAAAGATGATGTATCCAAAAATCGGATGAATTAATGTTTTATCAATTTTATCGGTTAAGGTTTCATTTCCGTCAAAATTATACGAAATAATATCGTTTAATTTATCCTCTAAAATTTTATTTCGATCTAATGCTTCTTTAACTTGTAATCGTTTCGAAACAATAGAATTTTCTTTCTTAATTGTATCTAATTTACTTAGATTTTCTTTCGATTCGAACGGAACTTCTTTCTGAGAAAGATATTGCCAAGCTAAATAATCAGATTTAAGATTAAATTCATTCTTGATTTTTTCTAGAATAGAAAGATGCTCTTTCGGAATTTCGTAATGACGATTATATGGAGTTGCTTCTTTTGTAAAAGCTTCTACCAATTCATCAATTCCTTCGCTTGTACGCGCGTTTGTTAAGTATATTTTTGTTTGAAGAAAATCTTCTAACTTTTTCAAATCAATATTTAGTCCCTTGCTTTTGATTTCATCTTTCATATTGATGACAAAAATCGCAGGAACTTCTAAATCTCTAACTTGTTGATACAACAAAATCGATCGTTTTAGATTAGATGGTTCACCAACAACAACCGCCAAATTTGGGTAATGGTTATTGGTTTTGTCTCCTAAAGTTTTGAAAACAATTTCTTCATCCAAAGAGCTTGGATAAATTGTATACGTTCCGGGAAAATCTGTAATTTGGAATTTATTTCCATTTCGTTCTATTTTACCTTCGCGTTTTTCTACCGTCACACCAGGGTAATTCCCAACTTTTTGACGAAGATTTGTTAATTTATTAAATAACGAAGTTTTACCAACATTTGGGTTACCAATTAAGGCAATTTTATAATGATTCATTATTTTTTTGTTATCAAAATTTTATCGGCTTCGTTTCTTCTTAAAGCTAAAACAGACTTGTTAGAGATGATACTAATGCAAATAGGACCACCAAACGGAGCCTTATTTTTTACCAATAAACTTGTTCCCGGAATAAAGCCCATTTCGTAAAACTTAGCAGGTATGTCTTCTGTACTAAATCCAGTTACAACTGCTTGTTCACCAATTTTTAAATCTTTTAAAGAATAATTTTCAACCATTTCTACCAATCTATCTATGATTTTACTATATGCAAAGATATTTATTTTTAATTAATCCAAATAGAAGATATGTCATAGTTTTTTTATCTTTCTAATTAAATTTCAATGAATTCAAGTGTCTAAATTCAAAAATTTGATTATCTTTGCACTCAATTTTCATTTATAAACATTAATTTATGTACGCAATTGTAGAGATAGCAGGGCTTCAATACAAAGTTGAGCAAGACCAAAAGTTGTTTGTGAACCGTTTGAAAGGAGAAAAAGGAGACAAAGTTTCTTTTGACAAAGTTCTTCTTACCGTAAACGGTACCATCACTGTTGGCGCCCCGGCTGTAAGCGGTATCACTGTAGATGCTGAAATCCTAGATCACGTAAAAGCTGATAAAGTAATCGTTTTCAAAAAGAAAAGAAGAAAAGGATATAAAGTAAAGAATGGTCACAGACAATCTTTAACTCAGATCCAGATTACGGGAATTTCAGGATTCGACGGAACTAAAAAAACTGCAAAAAAAGAAGCTGCTCCTAGAGCTGAAAAAGCAGAAGCTAAAACTTCTAACGCAGATAGAGATACCGTAAACTTCAGCGAAGATCACGAATTGAACTATCACCTGAAGAAAAACAATCTTTCCCAGTCTAAAGAAAACAGAGAAACTCTTGTAGCTTTAGGAAAAGCTCTGAAAGAAGAATTAGCTAAAAACATTCTTACTCACGAAGAAGTGGATGCGCTTATCGAGAAGAATGCAGATCAATTTAAAGCACTTAACAAATAATAAAAACCGTAAAATAAAATGGCACACAAGAAAGGAGTCGGTAGTTCCAAAAACGGTAGAGAATCTCACTCTAAAAGATTAGGTGTGAAGATTTTCGGAGGACAAGAAGCGATTGCTGGTAACATCATCGTAAGACAAAGAGGTACAAAACATCACCCAGGTGAAAACGTGGGAATTGGTAAAGACCACACTTTGTTCGCACTTGTTGACGGAAAAGTAGTTTTCAGAAAGAAAGCAAATGACAGATCTTTTGTATCTGTAGAACCCAACGCATAATTATAAGCGTTTATAAAATTTAAACCTCACTTTTTTGGTGAGGTTTTTTTAATTCGCTAACTTTACGATATTAAATTTTTATATTATGATTAGAAAATTACTTTTTACTTCTGCATTCTTTACAGCTTTTATATTTTCTAAAGCACAAGTACAAGTTTGGCAAGACAATTTTAATGACTTAGATATTTCTGACTGGACTCTATATGATCAAGATGGAGATGGAAATGATTGGGATGTAGCACAATTGACAAGTGGTGGCGCACCAAGCGGAACTCCTATTTTAACATCTGTTTCTTGGAATGGGGCTCCATTGACTCCAGATAATTGGGTTGTTTCTCCTGCTGTAGATTTAACAAATGCTTCAGGAGCAATTACACTAAAATGGTCTGTTTTTGCATCAGACCCTGAGTATAATTTGGAAAATTATGGTGTTTATGTTGCTACTGAAAATTCAGTTGAAGCTCTAACTACTGCTGGTGAGTTATTTACAGAATTTGATTTGCCAAGTACACTTACAGAAAGAACCCTTGATTTGTCTGCTTTTGCTGGACAGACTATTTATATTGCTTTCAGACATTATGATGTGTCAGACCAATTCAGAATAGGGATTGATAATGTATCAGTAGAAGCAGCAACCTTAGCAGTTTCAGAAGCTTCTAAAACAAAAGTTTCTGTATATCCTAACCCTACTTCTGATGTATTAAATATTAAATCATTAGAAAATGTTAAATCTGTAGAAATTTTTGATCTTACAGGTAAAAAAGCAAATATTGTTATTCTAAACAATGGAGTTGTAGACGTAAGAAATCTTGCAAAAGGAGCCTATATTCTCAAAGTAAATTCTGATAATGGAAGTACTTCTCATAAATTTATCAAAAAATAAATTTTCATAAATTCAAAAAGAAAACCTCAGCATTGCTGAGGTTTTCTTTTTTTAGTAAAATGATATCTAACATGTCATATGTTGTGTTTTAGTCTTAAATTTGGAGGCATGAATTCAGAAAATCTGAGACTCGACAAATTAACAGGGCTGCTGGCAGAAATAGGAGCAGTAATGATTTCCAACGGGGCGAATTCAACACGTACATCCCGGAATCTTAATCGTATTGCTGAATCTTTCAATCTGGGACTGGAAAGTTTTTTTTCCTATTCAGGAATCATCATTACGGTAGAAAATCTGAAAACACATGAAAAGCGGACAGTAGTCAAAAAAATTCCGCATCACGGCGTCAATTTTTCAATTATTTCAGAAATCAGCATTCTGAGCTGGGATGCTCACCAGCAGAAAATGAACGTTGATCAACTTGAAAAAGAATTTTTGCGGATCCGCAAAGAAAAAAGCTATCCGGAATGGCTGAAGATTGTTGGAATCGGCTTTGCTACCGCTGCACTTTGTGAAGTGTTCGAAGGCACTATTGCTGAGTTTTTTGTTGCTTTTCTGGCAGGCGTTTTAGGAATAATGTCGAGAAAAGTTTTTTTGGATAAAAAGTTCAATACTTTTGTGAGCTTTCTGATTGCGTCTTTTGTTTCTGCATCGGTTGTTAATATCTTCAGATATTTCGGAATGCAGGATTTTCAGGCAGCATTATCTGCATGCGTTCTATGGATGATTCCCGGCGTTCCGCTTATTAATGGTTTTCTTGATGTCCTGGAAGGTCATATTGTCTCCGGAAGCGCCAAGCTGATTCTTGGAGGAATTTTAATATTCGTGATTGCTTTAGGCTTTTATATATCATTATTTATGTTCGGATATGGATATCACATTTGAAATCGTTATAAAGATTTTTTGGGCAGTAGTAGTCGTGCTAGGTTTTGCACTTCTTTTTAATACACCTAAAAGAGCACTTTGGGTTGCTGCACTTTTAGGAGCATTAGGTTTCGGGCTTAAAACCTTGCTGATTCACACCGTAATAGAAGGACAGTTGGTTCTTGCATCATTAGCCGGAGCTTCTTTAGTAGGAATTCTTGGCGTTTATTTTGCGCACAGAGTTCATACACCGCCTATTATTTTCACGATTCCTGCGGTTATCAATATGATTCCCGGGAAGCTAGGCTATGAGTTTGTAATTGGGATTCTAAAACTGGTTACTGCCGGAAAAAATCAGGATGTAGATTTTCAATTTTTTCTTCAGGTGATGAATGCAGGTCTGAGCGCAGGCTTTATATTACTTGCACTGACTTCAGGCATCATTTTCCCCATTTTGTTTTTAAATACAAAATCAGTCAAGAATAAAGACCTTAATAAAATAATGAAGAATGAGCTGATCCGGAAACCGCAAATTGCCCGCTACAAAAGGGCCAAAAGAAGATTATAATTCTTTCATAATATCTGCGATGATTTCGTAAGATTTCATTTTAGAATCAAAGTCATATACATTTCCTGCAATGATGATTTCATCCGGGCGATAATATTTTACAAAATCATTTAAATTTTCTGTCAGACTTGCTTTGTCTCCTACAAAAGTTTTTGAACTCATCCTGTTCAGATGCTGCAAAACTTCATCAGGAAGAATGTCTAATCTTGTATCTTCCGGCGGCAGCAAAGGCTGACGGCGATCCGTAAGAATATTTACAAAAGCCTGAAAATGAGAAGTTGCAATATAATGCGCTTCATCAATGCTGTCTGCAGCAATAATATTTACGCAGACCATGACATATGGTTCTGCTAAGAATTCTGACGGCTGAAAATTACTCCTGTAAATTTCAAGGGCAACTTCCAAATGAGTAGGAGCGAAATGCGCCGCAAATGCATAAGGAAGCCCTAATTTTGCTGCCAAATATGCGGAATCTGTAGAGCTTCCTAAAATATAAATTGGCACTTCTGCATCTTCTCCGGGAATTGCACGTACATTAGAAGAAGCATTTTCTTCACTCATATATTTCATCAATTCTTTGATGTGCGCTTCAAAATCATAGTGGGGATTTGCATCTCCACGGCGTAAAACAGTTGCGGTAAGAGAATCTGTGCCTGGTGCTCTTCCTAATCCGAGATCAATTCTTCCAGGAAATAAGCCTTCTAAAGTTCCGAATTGTTCGGCAACGGAAAGCGTTGTATGGTTCGGAAGCATAATTCCGCCAGAACCAATACGCAGTGTGTTTGTCTGTGAAGCAATATGCCCTATCAGGATTGAAGTAGCAGCACTTGCAACATTGGGAAAGTTATGGTGTTCTGAAAACCAATATCTTGTGTATCCGAGTTTTTCTGCATGTTGGGCAGATTTTACAGATTTCTGAAATGTAGTAGTGATGTTGTCACCTTTAACAATGGTAGCTAAATCAAGAATTGAATATTTTAATGACATTTTTTACTTTTTTTATATTCAGGAAAAGTCTCAAATATTAAACCAATATTTGATAGAGAGACAATTTTACCATATTATTTTAAAAGGAAAACTGGAATCCTGCTTTTACCCCGAACTTCGAAACTTCAGGACGGTCAAGGTAATTTCCTCTCCAGTTAAAATCTACACGAAAAATTCTTAGATTTCCAAAGCCGATATTTTCTATTCCACAGCCATATTCGTAATAAACCTGTTCGCTCGGCGCAGAATATTTCCAGCCTTCCACATTGATGTTTTTGGAGTTGTCGCTTAAACTTCCATAAGCAGCCCGGAAAAAGGCTACTTCACGCAGCTTAAGTTTTTTTATTAAAGGGATATAGGATAATATTTTACCGTTAAAATGATGCTCCAAATGAAACGTTGTGTATGTATCAGCTACAAATTCATAGTAATTAAGCTGGGAAAACGAATTGCCTCCTAAACCGTAAGATTGGTTTCCGGGAATAACATTTTGTAAAGCTAATGGAACGGTGTCAAAATTTTTACCAGCTTCAAAATTAACAATTGTTCTTCCCCAGCTTCCTAGAAGAAACGGCTTATAATACAAAAACTGCAGCTTGTCATAAGTGAAATCTGCGTTGAAAAGACCTTCCACACCTCTTGTATATTTTAAAATAATTGTGGATGCAAGAGAAGAAAATTCAATACGGTCAACACCTGTTTGAGAGAATTTTGCGCCCGGCCTTGCAATTAAGCTAAGTGTGAAATGAGAATCGTTGACCGTTTTTCTTAACACTCCGTTTCTGTAATAATTCAGATTAAAAATGTCAGAATCTGCGGATTTTATGCTTTGAAGCGAAGCGTCAAGGCGAACCTGGAAGTTATTCCACGGATCAATGGAAGCAAAGATATTATTTTGTGTAACAGAGCTTAAGGAAGCATTTTCACCTCTTGATAAAACAGAAGAAGAGGCAAATGTTCGTGACATAATTCCGTCGTCTGTAGTAAGCTGGACGCCTAATTGAAGAATGTCTCTCCGCGAACCATAGCCTAAAGTAAAACGATTCGTTTTGTTGAACATATATTTCCCCTCAATTCCGTATTTGAACTGATGATCTTTAAATCCGTAAGCTCCGTAACCTTGTATTCTCCAATCGTCATTTCTTGAAAAATAGGTTCTTGCACCAAGACGGATTCTGTTGCCTTCAATTTCATTAAATCCGTAAATAGAATAGATGTTTCCGATATCAATGGCATTTCCTACATTCCAATAGCCGGAACCAATGATTTCCGTAACTTTTACAATCCGGTTAAATTTTGGTGTATTTTCAAGTTTGTCAAGCATTTCATAAATTCCCTGTTCGCTCGCTGAAAGAGAATCTGTACGTGCAGCCATCCAGTAATTATCGTCTTTATCCAGTAAAGATTGATCGGTATCTTCTTCTTTTCTTTCAAAAATATCATCGGCAAGAGGCTGATCAAACTCGTATTTAGAATAAGTGACGCTTCGTTTTGCTAAAACCCCTTTTGCTTTTTTGCTTTTGCTGAAAATAGAAAGATTGAGCTCGGTTTCAATTTTCGCAGGCAAGAATGTTTCTTCATCAGGATTGTCATATTCCAACTCGGTAGAAATGCTGTTGACATAATTCACGCTCATTTTTTTGGTGGACTTCAGCGTTGCTTCCAAAACGGCATAATTGTCTGTCGTAATGTATAA